>CAZRMY010000128.1:0-5127 GCA_964601295.1 uncultured Thermoplasmatales archaeon
AGCACGTGTCATAGGCGAACAAATCAGTGTTATCGTTGGTGGTCACCCTATCCCTGATAATGGAAGCGTGCAGGGTGCACAAAAAATACTGGAGCTGGTTACACAATGCACCAGTAAAGATCTACTCATAGTACTTATCTCCGGAGGGGGATCAGCGCTCTTCTGCAACCCGCGGGTACCATTAGCAGATCTGCAAAAAACCACGGATATGCTGTTAAAAAGCGGTGCAGATATAAAAGAAATAAACACTATTAGAAAACACCTCTCATATGTCAAAGGCGGACAGCTCGCCGCACTGGCAGGCTGCCCAGTTATCGCACTTATTATATCTGATGTGGTTAACGATCCTGTTGAATTTATCGCGTCAGGTCCTACAAGTCCGGATAGCACCATGTTTAGCGACTCCCAAAAGGTTTTCGAAAAATATGCTCTCTGGAAACAACTTCCTGAAACGGTTGTACAAGTTATTACACAGGGCGTCCAAGGGAAAATTTCGGATACCCCAAAAAAAGATAATCCCGTTTTTGAAAAAGTAAGTACCTATATTGTTGCTAACAATAAAAAAGCATGTTCTACCGCGATGCAAAAAGCAGAGCTTCTTGGATACAAACCTATTTTTTTAACGAGTACCCTTACGGGTGAAGCAAAAGATATAGGTCGATATCTTGTAGAAAAAGCTAAAGCATACACAGGTAACCAAGAAAAAACACTATTTGTATCTGGCGGTGAAACAACGGTCACCATTCATGGAAGCGGACGTGGTGGACGAAACCAAGAGATGGTGTTAGCCACTGTTGACGAACTCAGAGACACGAAAGTTGTTTTTGCCTCATTAGCAACCGATGGACGTGATGGTACCAGTGATGCAGCGGGTGCAATCGCTGATGGATATACAGTATGTCGCTCGGAAAAACTAAAAGTAGACCCTGAAGAGTATCTCAAAGATAATGACTCGTATTCTTTTTTTACAACATTGGATGATTGCTTGTTAACAGGGCCAACGGGGACCAATGTTATGGATCTTCAATTGATTGCCTGTTAAAATTTACCTAAATTTATTAAGTATCAAACCTATAACAGGTATAAAAAAGAGAGTCAACCCTCAAAATAAAATTCCTATCTGTTAACCAGTTTAAAAGTTTGATAGCAAATATAATATAATACAAAAACTATTTAAATATATAAAATCGTATAAAATATAAACACGATAGGTAACAATTAAGGAGACCATCTATGCACAGTAGAAAAATCCTAAAAAATTTTATATTTTTAGGTCTAGCAACAGTATTAGTTTTAACACTATTTTCACAGCCTGCCGCAGCGATAACTGAAGATCTCGAGGATGGAATCTATACCGACACATTTGATTATACCTCACCATCTAACCGCAGAATTGATCTTCAAGGATGCAGCCAGGATCGCGAGAATGACACCATCACGCTAGCAAGGGCCGCTAAAAACAAAATCCATTATTTCGGTGAAACAAACTTAAACCACCGAGCATACGAATACAGAACCACACGTCCTATCTTCAACACCAGTTTATTCTTTTCATTTCCACCAAAATTTCATGCCTTTATTGAAAATCCAATTCTAGGATGGGGACTTGAAGACATCCAACAAGAAGACGGTACTACTCATGCGTATGAAGCCACTGCAAATAACCAGAAAGTTATCCATCACTTCAGGCTACAGCTCGCTGAAGAGGAAAACGAAGAAGAATTAGAGTACCTCAAATTTCGATGGGTCGGGCAAGCAGATCAAAGTGCATCAATCAAAGTTTACTACTGGTCATACCTTAACATAACCAAAAAAACACCTTTTGAATTATTAGGATACTGGATTGGCGGAACAAATACCACCGAATCAGGCACACCGGTCACTTTATCACAAACGTTACCCAAATCATATCTACAAAGAAGGAATTTTATCAGCCGGAACAACTACATTGACATTTCCATCGTTGTAACCCCAAAGGAAAACAAAAAATGTATTCTCTATACTGATTATGTTGAAATAGAAACTGATAGAAGCGCATACTACGAAGAAGGAACCGTGAGATCCTGGGATATCCCCACGGTACCAACTACTATCTTCTCTTGGGGTACATTTTCCTGGGATGATTTCACCTCAAGTGATACCTCCATCGAATATCATGTATTACGTGATAATCAAACATTGATACCTGAGAAATATTTACCAGGGAATAAAGAAGGATTTACCACACCATACGTCGATCTATCGAGAATACCGGTGAATGAATTTCCCGAAATAAAAGTAAATGCTACTTTGCGTACAGACGATCTTCAAAAAACACCGGTGCTCTACAGTTGGAGTGTAACCTGGCAATCGGTAGACGGCAGTTGGCAGGATCTCTTTCACTCGGAATTAAGAGTTGACCAAAAAGATAATATCGAGGTTAATTTAATCAATGCAACAATAGGCTTATCGCCTTTCTCGACCGATTGGCCTATGTTTGGAAAAAATCCTCACAATACCCGGGCTTCGGAAACACCAGGCCCCGAGACAAATGACGACTACTGGAGGTATAAAACTAGTCCGGGGTTCGATCCAGTAGGTGGCGGTTATTGTGGACCTGTTGTCTCACGGGATAAACTCTATATTGGATCACAGCTAAAGAGGAAAATATATGAATTTAACGCAACAACTGGTAACAAGCTAAGGGAACCCGCGCAAACCAGCTCAAGTCTTGCATATTATATTAAAAACTCACCTGCAGTAAATGAGAATCTTGTCATTGTTGCTACCGGAAGTGTTAACACTAAGAATCAGATAGTTGCCCTTGATCGTAACGATGAACTAAAGAGACTCTGGACATATCAACACCCTGAGGTAATTTGCTTTTATTCTTCACCAGTTATCGCAGATAACAAAGTCTATATAACGTCATGGAATGGAAATGACGAGGAGTATGCTCCCTACGATGGCGAAAACAAACTGTTAGGTATCGATTTAACATCCCATGGTAAAATATTAGATGTTGATTTGCCCGCTGCTAGTTTTAGCAGCCCAGCGATTTATGAGAATACGATTATAGCTGCATGTGAAAACGCAAAAGGTAATAGTTTATTTGCTTTCAACAAAAACACTGGTGACACACTTTGGAATATCAGTATCGGGCCCATTGGACGAGCATCACCAGTTATCTACAATGATGCTATTTTCGTGTTAGCAAAAAAACAAGTGTTTCTAGGCACATGGGCAACACAGGTTGTATCAGTTAATCTATCTGATGGTAAACTCCTCTGGAATGCTACGATAGGAAATTCATTTGCTATAGAGAGATTAGATGAAGATTTTGATGAATATGACATTGCTGCTTCAACACCGTGTATCTACGGTGATTACGTATATGCAGCTTCGCCAGATGGAACTATTTATGCATTAAATGTAAACGATGGGCAAACAAAATGGTCTAAAAAGATATATCAACCAGATATTAGACGAACAAAACCACTTGTAGCCTCGCCAGCGTACGCTGATGGTAAAATCTATATTGCTACCCCAAATGGTAAAGTTATTGCTCTCGATGCATCAGATGGGGCAGAAATATGGAGTCTTGATGAAACAGGTGGCGTACCAATCTTTGCTTCACCAATTGTTATTGACGGACTACTGTATTTCAGTGATGATGGACAATATCTAGCAGCTATCGGAGAACCCGAACAGGAACTTGCAAAGACGATACAAGGTGAAATAACCTCCATACCTATCCGTATCCCAAGTGGGTACTGGTGGCATAAATTCCATTCGGGGTATACCGCGAACACAAGCGTTGGGAGCTCTATTCGATTTAATGTATTAAACAAAGACAAAGAAGTGCTTATCGAAGATGTGCTAAATAATAATAGTATATCCGAGATTACAGAAACAACAATTAGATTATTCGCCGAGTTATCAACCTCAAATACCTCATATCTACCTTATTTATACCAATGGAATGTCACCTTTGAAAAAGATAAGGGACCAGTTTTTGATGATGGGAGCATTACGCCAAGTCCTGAAGGATGGATTAACTCAATTACTCCTACTATTACTATTAATGTAAGTGACACTGGATCTGGATTGCTATTTGATAAAACATCTCCAATGTTCTGGATAAGATACAAGAAACAAGGACAAAATGAGGTGCTTACCCAATGGTTTGTAGTTACAGATTACACCGGTTCAAATGGCTCAAAAACATCAACCCTTAGGGCAGATATCGCTGAATTAGAAAATCGTGAAAATTTCACAATATCAGATCTACAGCAAATCCGTTTCAAAATATCAGATCTTTCAGGCAACACAACCACTTCTGAAATTATAGATTTACAAATAGATACCGACGCACCCGCTTCTTACATTAACGATGAAGGTATAAAAACAGAATATAATATTACCGACATTAAGCTATCAGCTACCGCTCAAGATAACACCAGTGGTATTTCCAAAGTTAGAGTATTATATCGGCACTCAGAAGACAACACATTCCCATCCGATAACACCGGGTGGAATATCTATGCTGAAGATACCGAAGCGCCATGGAGTTGGAAGTTTGTGGACACCGATGCAGCGGGCGGAGGATTTTACCAGCTGTGCTCGCAAGCAGTAGATTTAGCGGGCAACACAGAAAATCTTCCAAATACTGGAGATGTATCATTTTTAATGGATTCATCAGCGCCTACGGTTGATTTTGATGATACAGTATATTGGTTCAATGAAACGCCGTCATTTACTATTGAGTTTAGAGATGATTTCAGATTAGATCTGATTGAATATAAACCAATTTTCGCTGGTAGTTGGCAGACCATTGCATCCAATGTAAACCAAAAGGTATTTGATGATGAATGGTTCATTGATTCATCCTTGTGGGATCAAATGAATGAAAACATTGACTATCTGCTGTATTTCAGAGTAACTGATACCGCGGGGAATAGATATGTTACCCCTAACGATGATGCAGCGTTAGTGTTTGCTAAGGATACCGATGAACCACGTATTGACATTGATTTATCAGATTTTACCCCAGAATTAATAATGGAAAATGCGACATTTAATATCACGGCATCATTTTTTGATGGAGATGGAAGGTACTCTGGTGCATATCTAGTAGAGAAATTCAAG
>CAZRMY010000129.1:0-5079 GCA_964601295.1 uncultured Thermoplasmatales archaeon
GCAATCACAATACCGGTGAATAGATATAACACAAACGGAAGGGTTTGGAAAGGCTCAAGAATAAATTCATCGGGTAGGTTATACATTGATTCATATAATGCGTTAATAATTGCGGAGGTGATAAACCCAAATGAGGTTAATGAAAACGGCACTATCCAGTAGGACCAGTTGACTTTTTTCTCTCGTACATAGATATCAGTAAATCGTCCAAATGCGATAAGAAAACCAGCGAGAACAATACCCCAGATCACGTGTCTCAGAAACGAGAGTAGGGGTACTGCCCACAAGAGTTCCGCGTTAAAATCTGCTTGTGCTTGATTATATCCATAAAACAGGGTGATAGCGATAATAAATATAGCTATAATACTGGTATAAAAAGATAATTTCCCCGTGAGAATACCTGCTTTAAGTTCCTCCCAGGAATAGACTATGTAGCGTTCTAAGTTAAACGCTCGTATAAGTAAATAAAACCCAAGGGTGAACAAGGTAGCGCCAAATCCACTGGCAGCCATGCCCATGAGCGCAAAAACCGCCCATACAATAAGAATTAAACCGATAGGGAGAACAAATTGTTTTTTGACTTTATCATCGTCTAAAAGTTTGATAATACGATAATACGCATCCTCAAGATCTTTGCTTTGTTTGATGCTCACTCGTTTGATAGAAGTTATTTTTATTCGTGTTTGCACCAAAGGAAGTATATATTCATCTTCTGCCCCATCACTAACAAGTATACAGGTGGTTGCTTTGGTAACTTTGATAACTTCTTCAAGTTCGTCAACAAGTTTTTCATCAGATTTTATGCCTACGTTGATGTCACCGCAGATAGTGGCGATATGCACATCTTTTCCAGCTTCTTTGAGTTGATTATAAGTGCTTAGTGCCAGAAAAATAGCGTTTAAATCAGAATCCTCAGGGTCGCTCTGACCTAGTTTGTTTGCTGCCTCATGGTTATCCGCAGCACCAATAATAGGAGTAGTAACTTTTGCCTTCCGCCCAAAATCATTATCACGGTCGACGTTTAATATCAACGTAGTCATTTGCGTTTCATGTATGAAATCGACTATAGTATATAAAACATTGTATTTTCTAGAAGTATCATACATACGTGTAAATAGATTTTTTTAATGATAAGTGTATAACCACCAAAATCAAATATACCCCCATCCTGTTACACCGTACGACATGCCGGTAGTAAGCTTTGATTATCAGGATTTCAGTAAGCTTTTAGGGTACCCCCTTCCAAAAAAAAAGTTAATTGATGAACTGCCGATGATAGGGGCAGATTTCGACAGCATGGATGGCGATACTCTCAGTATTGAGTTTTTCCCTGATCGACCAGATCTGGCCTCAGTTGAAGGTATCGCACGGGCGGCGCGAACTTTTTTTGGTTTTGAATCAGGGCTAACACGTTACACGGTCTCATCATCTGACGTGGTTACCCATGTTGATGAATCGGTGAAAATGGTGCGTCCCTTTGTAACCACCGCGTTGGTCAAGGATGTAACAATGACAGATGCATTGATAGCGTCATTGATGGATCTTCAGGAAAAACTCCATTTTGGATTGGGTCGGAACCGCCGAAAGGTAGCCATTGGTGTACATAACTTCGAACCTGTTGAACCACCCTTTACTTATAAAGCAGTGGACCCAGATAGTGTGGAGTTTGTACCATTAGGTACGGTTGAGTCGATGACCTTACGTGAGATTTTACAGAAACATGAGAAAGGTGTTGATTATGCACATCTTCTGTCTGATGCAAAACAGTATCCATTGATAGTCGACAGCAACAATAATGTGTTGTCGTTTCCCCCGGTGATAAATGGAAGTCTTACCGAGGTGACACCGTTTACCTCTGAGTTGTTTATTGATGTAACCGGTACGGATATTCGCTACATTAATTATGCTTTAGCAATCGTGGTTACATCACTGGCTGAGCGGGGTGGTCACGTGTACACCACACAAGTAAACGATGCTGGGAAACCTGTAACGGTCCCAGATTTTACGCCGCAGAAACACCACGTGTTAATCACATATATTAATAAACTATTAGGTACGAATCTAACAGGTAAACAAATTGTTACGTGTTTACAGCGGATGGGATACGATGCTACAGCCGCCGGTAAGGACAAGGTAAAGGTGAGTGCACCAGTGTGGCGATCTGATATCCTCCATGAGATTGATATCGTAGAAGATGTTGCAATCGGCTATGGGTTCGATAAATTCACCTTTGAGTTCCCCCATGATATCACATTTGGTGAACAACTCCCACGAACCACTTTGTACCAGGGATTACGGCAGATTCTTATTGGGCTTGGGTTCAATGAGGTTACCACATTTACCATTTCAAATGAGCGTGATGAGTTTACCCGAATGGGATTTACCCAAGAAGAGGACCATGTCACAATAGCTAACCCCGTTGGAGAAGAATATTCTTGTTTACGGGTGAGTCTGCTTCCCTCGTTGTTGAAGATCCTCCGGGAGAACCGGCATCATGCGTTGCCACAGAAGATCTTTGAACTTGGTTTTGTGATGGATGGCGATGGGCAAAACCACCGGCGTCTCGCAGGATTGCAGATTGATGCCAAAGCAAGTTTCACTGACTGTAAATCATTAATAGAAGCCGTATTGCGCGATATCGGTATTTCCTATATCATTAAAGAGTATCAACACCCAGGTTTTATACAAGGACGATGCGCCTCAATTGCGTCACCCAAAAAAACATATGGCTATTTTGGGGAGATACATCCACGGGTTATCACTGATTTTGAACTTGGTCATCCGTTGATTGGTTTTGAGCTGTATGTTGATGCTCTTGCCGTATGAAAAAAAGACTTAAACAGATGGAATATAGTTTTTTTTGATGAGCTGAACTAGTTATGGAAAAAAAATGTAGCAAATGTCCAAAGTCTGCGGTAACCTTTATCAGGTATAATGGCACCTGGTTATGTAAAACACATTTTTTGCAGTATGTTGAAAAAAGAGTGAAAAAAGAAATCAAACAGCAAGGGAAAACCCAGAGTCCTGCAACGTTTGGTGTGGCTATTTCAGGTGGTAAAGATAGTAATGTTGCCTTGTATCTTATCCATAAAATTTTTGGAAGGCGACCAGGGATTTCGATTCATGCGATAACAGTTGATGAAGGCATACAAGGCTATCGTAATCATAGTATACCTGTGGCCGCTGGTTTATGTAAACAGCTTGATATCCCGCATACTATCGTGTCATTCCAGGATACTATTGAATGTTCTATGGATGCTATTGCGCAGAAAAATATGGGGTTAGGCGAGTGCACGTTTTGTGGTGTATTCAGACGTTTTTGTTTGAACACGGTTGCGAAAAACCTTAAGGTTTCCAAGCTGGTCACTGGGCATAACCTGGATGATATGTCCCAGTCTATTTTGATGAATTTTGTGAACGGTGATGTTGAAAAACTTGCGCGCTTAGGCCCTCATACTAAAATTCAGAAGGGTTTAATTCCACGTATGATACCGTTACGTGTTATCCCCGAGAAAGAAATTATGCTGTATGCGCTTTTACGTGGGATTCCGTTTCATAATGCCGAATGCCCGTATGCGGTGCATGCATCACGGGGCGTATACCGTGATATTATTGCTGATATTGAGGATCGTAACCCGGGTACCCGTCATAGTATTGTTAACAGTTATGATAACATGAAAGAGTTGCTGCTTAAGAAATACCCGCCTGCAGAGTTAAACGTGTGTCATAACTGTGGGGAGCCTACCTCTCAAGATTTATGTAAAACATGTGTGTTACGTGCTCAACTGCAGGGATAACGTTGCGTTTGCCTGCTCTATTTTTATTGTATCATATATGATATGAAATCTGTAGAGATAGATTTTCAGTTTACTCTGCTGCTTTCACGTCGACTTCAAGCATACATTGGTTGTCTAAATACGCTTTAAGGTGATCTCCCATCGTAATCTCATCAACTCCCTCAGGTGTACCTGTTAAAATGAGATCACCGGGGTATAACGTCATAATAGATGATAGATAGCTGATAATTTGCTCTACAGTATGTACCATGAAACGAGTGTTGGATTCCTGCCGGATTTTACCATTCACTGCTAAAGATATTGCTAGATTATTTGGATTCTGAATGTCTTTTTTAAGTATCACATCGCTGAGAGGTGCAAAGGTATCAAACCCTTTTGGTATTGACCATGGCCAGCCATGTTTTTTTGCTTCGTTTTGCAGATCACGAGCCGTGATATCCAGCCCAACAAGATACCCTACTACGGCATCTAAGGCATTTTTTTCAGTTGTTTGTCTCACGGTATTGCCGATTACCACGCCAAGTTCGACCTCATGATGTAAACAATTACTTATTTTAGGGTAAACAATGCTGTCATGGTTGAATATAACTGCGCTACTTGGTTTTAGAAACACTAATGGTTTAGTGGTAACAGATGCGTGCATTTCTTCCGCATGTTTATAGTAGTTACGTGCTAGACAGATAAGCTTTCCAATGTGTAACTTGGGATGAGGTGTACGAAACCGGTATGCGGGCATATAGAGATAGTATTGATCTGCGGATTTTAATGCTTTGTATCACATTGGGTAAGAACTGTAAGGAACCTTGGTACTAGTTGTACAACAACGGCTTTTAAACATAAACCACACAACTAGACCTGTGGTGAGTATGAACGCACTATTTGTAAAGGCTCTGAAAAACAAGTTTGATATGGATAAAGAGGATGCTCTATCTGTTGCAAAAACCGTTGAAAACGTATTTAAAGGTCGAGAAGAAGTAGAAGATATGGATATCGATAAACATGTACGCTCGCTTTTTTATGAGCTGCATCGAGAGAAGTTGTTAAAACTCCGTCGGGAGGAGTTCAAAGAAAAAGGAAAACAAATGCGGAAATATTATTGGTCTTTTGATACTGAAATGATAAAACAGGGTGCAAAACCGCATCGTAAAAAAGAAGACCCGTATACAGTTTATAAGAACATCCCGGCTTCGGTATGGTTAGAGCATACGGCGTGTAACACCTAATATTATTTTTTTTTTTTAGGTGTATCCGCCTATTTTCAGTGTTGGATCTCCTAGAAGCG
>CAZRMY010000130.1:0-5071 GCA_964601295.1 uncultured Thermoplasmatales archaeon
TTGATCGTCTGGTGGAGTGGTTGCCAAATTCTTGTATTTTTGGTTTTCCATCAGGCCCTATATGAATGTTGAAACCACGGATGTAGGATTTACCTGGTTTTATGTGACCAGTGGGACGATCTCTAAATGCGTCTTCAATCATGCGTTCCATGGCCTTAAAAATACGTTCGAATTCATCTCCGTCCCGGTAATTATCAAATGGATTTCGGTCACGCCGACGACGATCTTTGTTATTATCTGAGTTCATTTTTAACACAAATTGGTTATTATGATACTTATTTTATTTAGTGATGACTTAATATAGTGTTAAATATACATTGAAAACAAATGGATTGAATTAATTATTTTATGTAGGGTGTTCGTTTAATTTTAACCAATAATAGCAGATATTTTGTATGACAGAGTAAAAGTAATCCATATTGATTGGTTTGTGTATGTAGCTGTTTGCTCCGAGGGTGTAGGCTTTTGTGATGTCTTTTTCTTCAGTTGATGATGAGAGTATGATAACCGGGATTGTTTGGGTGCGCCCATGCGAACGGATATATTTCAATACTTGAAATCCATCCTTTTTTGGGAGTTTTAAATCCAATAAGATAAGTTGCGGTAGAGTATTAGACTGTAAGTAATTTATTGCTTTTTCTCCATCTTGCGCGGTTTCTATTGTATAAGAGGTATTGGGTGTTTTGCATTTTTTGAATGCATGTTTTGTTAGAAGGAGGTCATCGGGGTTATCTTCAACAAGAAGTATGTGGTTTTCTGACATGATATCCCATAGCGCTAATTATCTTTCTGGTGTCATAACTTATTTTACTATGAAGATGTATATTAAGTTGACTTAAGTTTAGTTACATTATGAGTAATATTTGTATTTTATCTGCTTTTTAAATATAGAATATGAGTTTGAGTATGAGTGCGATGCTATTCCCGAGTAATATCAAGAGTAGCAAAAAGTAAGGAATATTTACGTTTTTATTAATCGTCGATGGTATAGTTGGTATGCCTCCTTTGTTTGTTGGATTGGAAAACGCTTTTCATTCCAATCAGAGTGCAGATTATGGTTATAAAACTGTAGTATATAGGGGTAACTGTAATATACTTGGAAAATGTATCAAAAACAGTTATAGCATCAGGTCGTGGCGAAGTTTTTTGAGAGTTACGCGGTTTGTCTTTTGTGTAGAAGTGTTTTGCCTTTGTCTGTTGCATAGACGGTGCGGAGTTTTCCTTGTCGTTTCGTGAAAGTAAGTCCTTTTTTCTCTAGTTGTTCAATGCGTTTTGCTGCAGTTGAGTAGGAGATATGGAATTTAGCCATGATTTTTTTGATGGGCACAAGTGCGTTTTGTTGGTTTTGTTCATGGATGTATTTTAGGGTATGGTATACCTCATCTTGTATGACAAGTCCTTCTATTTTTTGGCTGGGGAGTGGTTGTATTTCATTTTCGATTATCGCGCGTTGTGCATCCGTGAACATGGTTGGGTCAATGCGGATGAGTAGTAATGCATTGTTGATGGTTATCAGGTCATGGATTTGGTAGAGGGTGTTGATGAATTCTTGGAATGTGTTTTTGGTGATTAGATAATGGATGCCGTCTAGAAGGATGAGGGGGGTTTGTTTTTTGCTGAATTCGGTGATTTTTTTGGTGAGTTCATCAAGGGTGTTAATCGTATTATAGGGGTATTTTTTTTGGTCACTGAATAAGCATATAGTGGATTTTTGTGGTTGTGGCAATGAATCTTTTATTGTATGTGGTGTGGCACGGGTGATGAGTAGACCATTGTATTCTTGGGTGGTGAGATCTGCGTAAAGGTCTAAGGCGGAGTTGTTTTTGGTGTCGGTGATGAGGTAGGTGTTTCCTTTGAGGAGTCGTCCGTGTATTTCGATGTCTTGGGTGATGTCTTCTCCGATGAGGATGACACCTAGGGGTTGTTTGACTTTTCCGGTGATAGGTGATCCGGTGACTCGGATGATTTTTTTGCTGTTGTCTTTGGTGGTGAGTACAAAGTTTTCGTATCCGGGTCGTTTTTCTTTGTACACGGTTTTTATGTAATCTAGTATGTTGTTGTCGGTGTCAAATATGTTGAGTTTGTTGATGCTGCGGTTGTGTACTTCTTTGGTAGGATATCCGGTGAGTTCTTCAGTGGTTTTATTCCAGGTAGTGATACGGTTGTTGTTGTTTACAGATATGATAATTTCTGAGGCGCTGTCGATGACGTTTTGGAGGTATTCTTGTGCTTCACGGGCGTTTTTTTCTGCGGTTTTGCGTTCTTTGATTTCTTGTTGGAGTTTAGTGTAAGATTTTTTTAGGTCTTTTTCTGCTTTTTTCCTCTCTCGTCGTATGTGTGCATCTTCTAATTCTCGGGTTATTGCAGGGTTTAGTCTGAAAAGGTTTTCTTTTTTTATGTAGTCATGTGCTCCGGCTTTCATGATTTTTACAGCGGTTTCTTCACCGATTTTACCGGATACAACTATGAAGGGAAGATCTTGTTTGGTTTCTTTGAGTAATTTCAGTGCTTCAAAACCATTGAATTGAGGGAGTTTATAATCTGATATGATGACATCCCATTGTTCTTTTTGTAATGCGTTTTTCATATCCGTGGGTGTTTCAACACGTTTTACCACCGGTTTGTAAGTTCCTTTTTTTAATTCACGTGTCAGAAGTTTTGCGTCGTCTTCTGAGTCTTCTATAAGTAACGTTCGTAGTGTTTTAGTCATATGAGCCTCCCGTTTTACGAAGAATATAATATCATGGTGGGTATTGATATGTGTTTTGCTCTAACTTGAATCATTTGTTTCTAAGGTAAAATAAAAGGTTGTTCCCTTGTCTTCAGCACTTTCTACCCAGATGGTTCCACCATGGCGGTTTACTATCCGCTTAGCCATACTAAGACCGATACCGGTTCCGGTGAATTCTTTTTCTGAATGGAGTCGTTGAAAGGGTATAAAAAGTTTGTCCGCGTATTTCATGTTAAATCCTACGCCGTTGTCTTTGATGTAATAAACCGTTTTATTGTCTTCTTCTTGCATCCCAAGGGTTATCTTTGAAGGTTTTTTGTGCTGGGTGAATTTCCATGCGTTTCCTAAGAGATTATTGAGCAGAATACGCAACATTTGTTTATCGCCTTTGACATGTAGGTTGTCTTTTATGGTGATCTCTACCATGCGTCTAGGGTTTGTCTGTTGAAAGTCAGATAGGACGTCTTTTGCTAGCCATGATAAATTAACGTCTTCAATTTTTGTTTCACTGCGGCTTAAACGGGAGAGTTTGAGAATGGCGTCTATTAACTCACCCATATGTTGTGACGCATTGCGAATTCTATGGAGATAATCTTTACCTTCATCGTCAAGTCTCTCCTCATAATCCTCAAGTAATGCCTGGCTGAACCCATCAAGGCTGCGTAATGGCGCTCGTAGATCGTGACTTACAGAGTAATTAAATGCCTTCAATTCTTCGTTAACCGCCTCCAGATCCATAGCATGTTGTACAAGCTGACTGTTCAATTTTTTAATTAAAAGCTCGGAATTTTTCCGCTCGGTGATGTCTAACACTATACCCGTCATCCGTAAAGGATGATTGTTTTCATCACGGATAACATCACCGATCTCTTTAACCCAGTGAATGCTCCCATCAGGCCAAACAATACGATGTTCAATATCATATTCTTCATCGTGCTCTATACAGGCCTCAACTGCATTTTGCACGTATTTGCGATCATCAGGATGCACATAGTTTGAAAAGGCCTCATACGTTTTTCCAAAAGTATCTTTTTTTATACCAAATAATTCTTCTATTTCTTCCGACCAATACAACTCATTGGTTTCTATATTCCAATCCCAGCTCCCAATTTCAGCAGCACGTTGAGCCAGTCTGTACCGCTCCTCACTTTCACGTAGAGCCTGTTCGGTTTTTTTTCTATTGGTAACATCGACACCTGAGAACAAAAAGCCAATGCTACCTTTTTCTGATTGTATCTTTGCACTCCCTGAAGAGAACGCAACGGTGTATATCTCTCCGTTCTTCCCGATAAGATCTACATCCATACCTGGAGTTTGTTCACCTTTAGCCGTTTGTTTCAAAACTTTAGATATACGCTCTCTCTGATTTGAGACAATAAACCTATCTATTGATTTGCCAATAACCTCATCCGCGACATATCCAAGTAGCTTTAACGCCGTGTTATTTGCTTCCTGCACGGTTCCATCTGATGAAATCACAACATTGAAGGTCAGACTTTTTTCATAGAGAAACCGATATTTTTTTTCGCTTTTCTTTATTAGATTTTGTATTTGGAATTGTTCAGTGATATCACGAAGAATTTTTAATTTCGAAATACGTCCATCAGTATGTACTATCGGCGTTTCCAAAATATCATAAAATTTCTTTGAAGCCGGGGATTGCCATTGCCATCTCACTTGGCTGCCTTTTTTTACCTGATCAATTTTGCACCACGGGCATTTGCTGTTTCGATGATGAAAATACTCATAACAGCGCTGACCGGTAAATTCACCAAACTCTTCTTTAATTACAGGGTTAATATATTCAAGGTTATACTCATCATCAACGATATATACCCCATCATCCATGGAATCCAGGATAGAAGCAAGCTTATTTTTTTCGTTAAGCACTTTTTTTTCAGTGTTTACCCGATTGGTGACATCCTGAACCGTACCGGTAACTTTGATGACCTGACCTTTTTCGTCTGTAACCGGGTGGCCGATGGCATGAAAATAGGCTGTTTTTCCTGAGGGTAAAAGTGCTTGTAAATCCATTTCATAAGACTCTGCTTTTTCTATAGTTCGTTTCACTTTCTTTTCTAAAATTTGAGCATCATCTGAAGCATGCAGCTGCATGATTTCATCATATGAAGGGGGACCTAACGCAGGGTCCCGTTCGTATAGACTGTACATTACCTCTGACCAATATACACTCTTTTGTTTCACATCGAATTCTACATGACCAATCCGGCCGATTTGTTCAGTCTCTTTTAGTCGCCGTTCATTCTCCTTTAAAATCTCCGCAGTATGCTTACGGTCAGTGATATCATGGGCGACAACAAACGCCTGAGTGTACCGATT
>CAZRMY010000131.1:0-1463 GCA_964601295.1 uncultured Thermoplasmatales archaeon
CCTTCACGTTCATATCCGGGAGTTCGATTTTAAAGGCTTTTTGACCAAAGTCGATCGGCCTGTAATCTTTCGGTGGATACCACAGAGCCTCTTCAATGGCATAAGGCAGGTAATTCTTTGGTCCGGCTTTCGGAAATCGGAAAACGATTTCGAAACATTCGTATTTTCCGCGCAGGAAAGCCTGGAGGAACGGGTCTAATTCAATGGTTATGAAAATTCCTGTCATTTTTTTTATTAAAATTATTGGTTTGTAGACGTTTAAACAAGTAAAAGTTATTCACGGAAGGGTGTTATTAACAATTCATCGTTTAAATACTTCTCCTGTTTCCTCATCTACATAAAACCCTGATATTTCAGCATAATGTTTAATTTCCTTCATTGCTCGTTTAGTTTGTTCCATCTGATAAGCAGCTTTTCTTGCTGCGGACCTAAGTTTTTCTAAAAATTCTTGTTCTTTTGTCATGATACAATCCTCATTTTATTATTATCATTCCCTTCTTTTTTCTCCCCTCTATTTAACTTCACCTGATCGATGTTTAGGTGCGAATATACCTTTTCGGTTGTTTTTACGGACCGGTGGCCGAGGGCCTGGCTTAAATGGTGGATGTTGGTTTCGTTTACCAAGCAATTGGTGGCGAAGCTGTGGCGTAGATCGTGCACGCGAATGCGCATTTTAATGCCTTCCCGATCTAATGCCTTTTGCAATACGTTGCGAATGGATGTTGTTGAGTATTTGCCGTTTTCTCCGGGGAATAGGTAATCATCCGGTTTGTATTGTTTATAGTATTCGCGTATCAGCTCCAGGCACCGACTGCTTAATGGTATGGTACGGCTGCTATGATGCTTGGCGTTGCGGATCATAAGGTGAGGTGTGTGGCACTTGGTGCGTACATCCATTATTTTTAGGTTGAGTAATTCCGATATACGCAGGCCATTGTCGTATATGGTGAACAGGATGGCGCGGTGTTTTAAGTTTTTGGTGTTGAAAATTACGGCTTCGGCCTGCTCGCTACTCAACACATTAGGTATGTATTGTTGCTTGTTGGGCCTTGGAACATAGGATGGTTTAAACTCCCGGTTCTCGATAATTCGAAAATAAAGTTTAATGGCATTTACCACCTGGTTGCGGAAACTATCGGAGTATTTTTCGGGTATGTTCAATACATAGTTTTGCACGTCATTGGCCGATATCCTGGCCGAATCCTTTTGCACTATTTTAAAAAAGTGGTTGAGGATGCTGGTATATGTTTTCATCGTTTGCTCAGACATGCGCTTGGCGTGCATGTACTGTACAAGTTTTTGCATTTTTTCTGTATTCCTCATTGTGTAAGTTTTTGGTTTATAGTTTAATAATTGATAGCGTGTTTAGCGATAAGTTACCAACAAGCGGAGAAACGACAGTGCATTTAATCAACTTATGTGGTAATTTGACCATAATTAAATATTTTTTTGCCCACGCTCTT
>CAZRMY010000131.1:1473-5047 GCA_964601295.1 uncultured Thermoplasmatales archaeon
TGCCATTTACGGTAGTGGTAATGTGAAAAAGTCTGCAAGACAAACCGACACCATACCGCCAGCCGTTAGCAAACAGGCTAAAGAAGCCGCTGCCCTGTAATAATTCGGTACAACTCCCGAAGTTTATAAACTTTATCGGTATTAATTTTGATATAATCCGTTCCAACACGCAACTCACAAGAAGTTTCAAACAGCTTGTAATTTTCGCCATCTTCGGTTTTATACCCGTAGCATACTTCAATTGCTGCATCTTCATCACCAATTTGTTTTTCGTACTGGACATATTTGAGAGTATAAAATTTGTCATCTTTACCATCTTTGTCGAACCATTCTTTACGAGTGAAATTAAGCTGTTTAAACTGCCATTCATCATCGAAAAAAGCCCGATTTGCTAACACGCCATATACTCCATTGGCGAGTTCGTGGGTATTCGTAGTTTCTGCCATTTTATAAAGTTTTTAGTAAATTGATAAATTTGTTCGTTTTAATCGCCAACGGAAGCATATGGCAACCGTTAAGGATTCCTCTTCATAAACCGACGCACCGAAATCACGCCGATTATTATTAATACTACTATTATCGTAACTGGTATCATATACTTTTGTTTTTTATGGGTTAATAATTAATCTCGATCTTATTTACCTTCGCCCGTACCTCCGGGTGTTTCATCACCGATATGGTGTCAATACCCTTCCATTTGTCCAGGGGATCGTGAATTTCATAGGTGTACATGCCGCCTGGTGAGCGGGCGTATATAAATTGCTTAAACCGATACTCCACAATAAATGCTTTTGTGTTGTACCATAGATCATCACCGGCGCGCTGCATTTTTTTCACACCAGCGCAGGAGGTAAACAGCACAATAAATAGCATAAACAGGGTTTTGCTGGCGTGCTCTTTAATCGTCAATTCAAATCGTAGTACTTGTTTTTTAATGGATTTGTCGTTTAACCAGGCTTCCCAGTTTACTATTTGTTTTTTGTTGCGTGCGTTTTTACGGCCGCGTAGCCATATAGGGATTAATAATGCCCCGTATATGGCGTGCATCAGGATTACTATTTGGATGGAGAGGAGTAGTGTTTTCATGGTTGTTGGTTTTGGTTGCTGGTTACCGGTTGCTGGTTGGGGTGTTCCGTTAGTCGGAAGTCGATCACCCAAACCCATGGGTTCGAGAACCAGGATTGTTGGCCGTTAATTTTTCGCCATAATGAGTAAAAGGAGCTTTGTGCATTTATAAAATGACCGTTGTTCAAGTAATCCTTATAGAATGCTCCATTTTTAATTGTCTCACAACCTTCCTTGACAGCATCTTTTTCACTGATATCCCACAGCCTTTCTACACGAACCTTTTTGTTTTCCAGCCAAATACGCGTAAATCTTTTTGGCATGTGAATAGATGGCTTCCATCTTAATTGCTCTTTGGCATGTTCATCTGCAATAGCATAGTACCACACATCATTCCAATCATTAAACATAGCATCGCGCCAATTTTGATCACCGCTGTATTGCCATTTTTCCCGCACCCACAACAAATCACCAGGCATGCCATAGGGGCAACGGATCTCTTTGCCTTTTCGGTCGGTTTCTTTATAGAAGAGGGCCCATGTTTCACCCTTGTAGGTATAGAGTTTATCGAGCTTCCACTTGTCGGGCTCCTTGTTTATTACATCCAGGTTGTTAGTACGCCTGGTTTGTTCTTTCAACCCGGTAGGTATGGGTTGAATCATTTCGGTTTGGAATAGTATTTGTCTTTCTTTCATAGTTTTTGGTTTTATTGACATTCTATGCATCCTATTTCATGATGGCCCCTTTTACCTGAGCCACATTTACATGTATTTGCGGGCTTATTCGTTTTTTCATAAAACATTGTTTTGCCGCATTCCTTAGCTATAAAGTGTTCTATGCGTGCGCCTCTGCTTTCCTCCCAGTCGGATAGCATATACACGGCATCACAATTAAATAGCATTTCAATATCGCTTACCATATATTCTTCCCAGCTAAGAGGAATACCCTGTGGGAATACGGAAACAGGGTTTACAGCTTCAAATCCGCCATTCTCCAACCCGGTTTGTACGCGTTTAAATTTTTTATCGACTTCCTCCGGATCTAAACCGGATATTTTTCCGCTGATGTAGATTTTCATTTTTAAATTTTACTGAGTTGTTTGTATAAATCTTCGAAAAAAGTGTAACCCTGTAACAGGGGTGTTTTTAACCACTTAAATTATTGATATTTAACTGTTTAAATGGTTACATTCAAAGTGTAACCATGTTTTTAAGGGGGGCTTGAAAAGTGTAACCAAAGTGTAACCGTATTTCTGGTTACACTTTTTTTTGTAACCTGAAAAAAGTGTAACCAAAAAGTGTAACCTCTAAGTAATTCTCTTTGAATCTTTTGGAGTATTGACACAGAGTTACATTTTTTTTGTACAACTTTAAGTAAGAGGTATAAGGAGAATAAGCCGGGCCGAAAAAAATACGGATGAAAAACCGCACGGATTCGGGGCCGGATATTACCAGCTAATCTTACGTATCTGCGTGTAATCGCTTGTAAATTCAATGGTGTAGTCTTTTGTTTCATCTATATAGCTTTTTACAATGGCTTTAAATACCGCAACGTTTTCATCTTTCACCCACTTATGTATTCTCATATATTGGCCTGGATTCATTGTCACGAGTATTTTATCGACTGTGTGAGCGTACGCGGTCAATTCATCGGCTGTCATGTGTGGGGCCAGTGGTTGTATGGTTTGGATGTTGTTCATATTAAAGCGGTTTTTCATTCTCATTTTGCGGTTCATCGAAAATGCTGAGCGGGTTATCTACCTCCAGCTTGCTGGGATCGATGTCCTGGGTTGTTTGTATGAATATCATATCGGTTGTTTTGCCATCTACTTTTCGACTTACGCGGCCTTGTGCGTTGCGTACGGCTTCGGGGTTGTAGATGTAATTGTTATAGCGGCACCAGGCACGCAGGGCGCGGGTGAATTTGTTGGAGGTCCATTTTTGTTGACGGGTCATCTTTATGAAGTCCTCGAGGGCTTCGTTTTTGGCAACAAAATCGTTCACTTTATCGCTATCCGGACTAAAGAATGTATCGGCCCATTCTTCGAACATCGTGCCCATTTCGGTTTTAAGGTTACGCTTTGTAACATTATCCATGGGTGGGCCTATTTTTTTGGGTGATGGCACGCTCAGGAAAAATTCCAGACAGCGGGCAAAGAAGTTGAAATCGTGGTTCCATTCGGCTTCGTCGTAGTCGAAAAACAGGTTTTTTCCGAGGTCGTCGTTTACGGTGCGGTCCTCTATGTAGTCAGTATCATCGGTTTTTACATGATAGTAATCGGAAAATACGGTATATAATATCCTGCCTTCGGTGCTGGGATCGATATTGCGCAGGGTGAAGTTTGAGGTTATGCAGAATTTGGGCACGTCCTCAAATGGGATCTCATATGACTTGTTGTTTTTCGGGTTCACCACGAGCGGACCAGTAAGCGGCTCGAAAAAGAAATTAAAATTAAGGTATTGATCGGCGTCGTCGAAGAATCCATTTGGTGTGGACCCCGCGATGCGGG
>CAZRMY010000132.1:0-4965 GCA_964601295.1 uncultured Thermoplasmatales archaeon
AGAAGGAAGAAAGATAAAGACAGTTTGTTTTTTCTATGAACTATTGATTTATTCGAAAGTTACGTATTATACTGTGTTTGTTTTTTTAGATGATATTTACCCAAACTATTGGTATGTCATCAGGTATCTGTGTGTTTTTATTGGTTTCATTCATCCGTGCATCCCTCACGCGTAAATGTTATAGTGAACCGTGCTATCATTAACCAATATACACCTTTGGTTTAAAAACTTTTCCCAAAAAATAAGGCGATCTCCAATAGCATTGGTTAAAAAACATAAAAAACTGAAGTAAGTTATTTATATAATAAAGATAGTATAAAATATTAGACAAAGTATAAATACCACAATTGATTACAACACATTGGGGGTAAATCAACCTATGCACAATAAAGGTTACAAAAAAGTAGTAACAGCTGTAGCACTCCTGGTGCTTATTGGAAGCTTGGTTACAACAATACCTGCAAAAAGTGCTATTCAACCAGATCCAAATACACAAACAATAACCATCGATCAAACCTTTGCACTACCACACATAACAACATACGAACAATTTACCAATATTGATATCCCCAATCTAGATACATGCACAACTGATCCAGGTAAACCTAAACTCCCTGTATACACTACCACCTATGAATTCCCCTTAGGCACACATATTACAGACATAGAGTACACAAGCTCACCCGCTCAAACACTTACTTTATCACAGCCTGTCGAACCAGTACCTACACCACAACCGGTGGGCAGCCAAATCCAACTTATCCCTCATCAAGTTGACCCGGGAATCTATACCCAAACGGACAGTTACCCCAAAACACCCCATTCATACCACACGGGTGTTGGCCTTAATAAAAACAATCAACGAGTAGTATTTCTCAGTCTGCATATCTATCCCATAACCTACCACCCAGCGCAACAACAACTCAGTTATACACCTAAAAGCACGATACACATTACTACACAACAGCCTGACTCAACACCAGTTTCATCTAGTAACCCGCTCTATGATCTTGTAATTATTACTCCCAGCAGTTATACTGCTACCTTACAACCTCTGATGACACACAAAGAACACCATGGAGTCACCACCAAACTCGTCACATTAGCAGAAATCTACGACAACTACCCCGGCCGTGATAACCAAGAACAAATCAAATACTACATTAAACACGCCGTCGATCAATGGGATACCCACTATATTCTACTTATCGGCGACATCAAAGAGATGCCGATACGTGCTACTGCCGCCTACCCCTGGAACGGCTGGGGAAACAACATACTTACAGATCTGTACTATGCTGATATTTACAACACAACCAATGCATTTTGCAGTTGGGATGAAAACCACAATAACATCTTTGGTGAAATACACCATGACGGTATACTACCACCTGAGGAAGCAAATGTAGATAACGTAGATCTATACCCCGATGTGCATATTGGGCGTCTTGCCTGCAGAACCATCGATGAAGTACAAACGGTGGTAGATAAAATTATCACCTATGAGACCACCACATATGATCAACTCTGGTTCAAAAAAATAATACTCGCTGGAGGCGACACGTTTCCCTTAACCTATCGAGGCGCTGAACCTTTTGTGTTTGAAGGAGAAATCACCAACAAAAAAGTCATGGAGCAACTACCAGATTTCACCCATGTTACCCTCTGGTCTACCAAACGTAATCTTAATGCGTTCACTTTCAACCGAGCAGTGACTCGCGGAGCAGGGTTTCTTACTTATGCGGGGCATGGCTTTGAACACGGCTGGGGAACCTACCGGCCTAATGCTCTGCGAGATAAGCTAATCATTTATTACACCTCATTTTTACAAGGAATTCATAATGGTAACAAACTACCTATTGTTTTCTTTGATGCATGTCTTACTGCCAAGCTGGATTTCAATATGTCTGATTTAGATCATTATTACCCGCGTCTGGGAAAATTATTCAGGCGACTCTCCGGAGTGGAATTTGATCCAACCAACTATTTCCCTTGTTTTGCCTGGGCGTGGATTAGTAAACAGGATGGAGGTGCTATCGCGACTATTGGTGCCACACGACCAGCCTACACATGGGTTGACCGTGATGGTGTCTATGCGGGAGCAGGCTATCTTGACGTCCATTTTTTCAAAGCCCATAAAGAGGGTATATCACTCGGGCAGATGTTTACCCAAACCCAAAATGAGTACCTCAACAATGTTGGTTTAGATTTCTTCACAATTGAAGAATTTATCTTACTAGGCGACCCCAGTCTTAAAGTCGGCGGGTACCCATAAAGCGCATCATTACTCTTATCAAATAGATTTTTCATGGAACAAGGTATTTAATAGCAGGAAAACTTATAGTACGATAAGTTCTCCCGTAAATCTCAATCGCAACAGATAGAACGATGAAGAGAAAACTATTTATTAGGTTAAAGATATTATGACTTGGGGGACCAAAAGAATTACGGGGAGGTTCTTGTACTGCTTTCCTAGTAGAGGCACATTCCTCCTATCCGATGCATCCCGTCCCCCACTTTTCATACATTACCGCTAAGAGTTAACAAAGTAGTTGTGATTGCTTCTTGTTATTAAAAAAATAGAGTGATACTTGAGAAAAAGTATGACACGTTCGACAGAGCCCTAAGATACTTTAGAGGAAACTATACGTATAGCATTCGGATAGTCTGTCGAACAGTATGCTCCTGAATATTTTTTAGTCAAATAACGCGCCAAGTCCTGCAGCGGCCTCTTCCTCAGAGACTTCGGGTTCTTCTTTTTCTTTCTTTTTCTTTTCTTCTTCCTTTTTTTCTTCTGCAGGTGCTTCTCCAGCTGAAGCAGGTGCGGCTGCAGCTGCTGCTACAGGCACTGAAGCTGATTTGATAGCTTCCTCAATATTCACGCCTTCAAGTGAAGCAGTAAGTGCTTTAATACGTGCATCATCAGCTTTTACGCCAGCTGCAGTTAGCACTTTCTTTACATTGTCTTCACTTATGTCTTTTCCAGCTGAGTGAAGGAGCATTGCTGTGTATATGTATTCCATATTTTTTGTCTCCTTATGTTACCATTTTCTTTAATTCTTCATCTAATCCTTCAGGGATCTGTGATGCAACAGAGAGCATCGAGTGATGTGCTTTGGTTAACAGTTGCGGTATCGTTGTTTTAGTTGGTATTTTTCCTTCAAGTGATAGCGCAAGTGAATGATGATATGCTTTCTGAAGCAATGAAAATATTGTATGCGGAGTTACCCATGTGGTTTCATATGCAAGGTTGAAGGCATTGCGGCCTGCTTTTAGGATATTTGCATTAAATTGATCGAGGTCTATGTCAAGTATGTCGGGAGTAAATATATTTCCTTCTTCGTAGACTGCATTGAGTTGCATACCAATATCTATAGGATGGATTTCAAGTCGTGTGAGCATTTTTGCGACATCGGCGGGGATTTTCTGTCCTGCAGGAACCACTACTTTATCGTGTTTGATAATCACTTTTCCTTCTTGGATTGCTGCAGGTATTCCTACTTTTTGAAGTTCACCGACAACGGGACCTGGTTTAAAGGGCGTGTCTCCTGCCTTTACTTCAAGGTCATGGTCAAGTATTTCTCCACCTTTCGCAGGGGCTTTGGTGCGTGAGGCTTTGAGTTGAGCATGGAGTTTGAAAGGGTTGATATCAGTAGCGATGATAACCGCTTGTCCTTTGAGTGAGTCTTTTAATACGCTGATGCCTTTGGATTGTTTTTCTGCGTTGTCTAAGGCTCTGATAAGAAGGGTATTTTTGGCGGATCTGATAGTAGCGATATCTCGAATGTTTTGACGCATTTGTTGCATCTGAGGGGCGGGAATACCGCCGATTTGAGCTAACCCAATTACTTTCTTTGTGGTAAGAAGCTGAGTGAGCTTGTCGATTTCGTTATATTTCCATTGTGCAACATGTGCCATAAAATTGTTCCTCTATATCAAGCGCTCTGGTGACCCCATGGTGGGTTTTAGGTAGATAGATTTGATGTTCATGCGTCCTCGTTCGAGTTTTGATTCAAGGCGTCGTAGTATCGTGTTTATGTTTTCAGCAAGTTTTTCTGCACCCATATCTTCTTTTCCTACGATAGTATGAAACGTGGTATTTGATTTTGATCTCAGTTTAACGGTTTTATGAAGGTTCTTGACGATGCCGCTGATATCAGCTGTTGGGGGTACTGGCCGGGGCATTTTGCCTTTGGGCCCTAGGACAACACCGAGTGTTTTACCAATGGTAGGCATAAGCGGTGCTTCTGCAACAAAAAAATCATGTTTGTCTGCGATTTTTTTGAATGCTTTTTTATCTTTTGCTAATTCTTCTATTTCCTCAGGTTTGATCAGTAAATCCACAGTTTTTTTGCTTTTTACAGCAAGTTCTCCACTGGCAAACAAAGCAACAGTGGCTTTATCTCCTCTGCCATTGGGCAGTATAATATCCTCATCGATTCTATTTTTTGATTCGTTCATATCAATGTTTTTAAGGTTTATGACTAAGTCTACAGTCTGAGAGAAATTTCTCTTTTGTTTTTTCGCATTCTCTTGAATTTTTTTTACTGCGTCTATAGTTTTTGTGTCTGCCATTGGTATCCGCTACAGTAGTAATAGTTTATTAGTTATTTATTATACTTAGGGAAATGTAGTTCTCGGGAATAAATACCTTATTTATAAAAGTTTGGTTAGTTTCTTCTAAGGGTCGATGATGTATTGGCTAGAATAAGCGAACGTCTTTTTTTTATGATCTTTCTATTATGAGCTCGATGATTTCATCAGGGGCAGTAATTTTTTTGAGTTCTTTTTTGCGGATTATGGCGGTTCCATGTACGTTTGTGGTACCTTTTATATCTGTGTCTGTGAAGAGTGCTGCATGTTTTTCAGTTATTTGGGAGATACGGCTGACGATGTGTGCTTTTTTAATCATTTTGTTTTGATTTTTTTATGGAGAAGGTCCCGGGAATCTTTGTAAGGCTTTTT
>CAZRMY010000133.1:0-4147 GCA_964601295.1 uncultured Thermoplasmatales archaeon
ACCCTGATATATTCCCTTGTTCATCAATATTAAGAATTTCTGAACGTGGTTGCGCAGGAAGACCCGGCATTGTGGTAATTTTTCCCGTCATTGGTACGAGAAAACCGGCTCCCGCAGAGAATTTAATTTCTCTAACAGTAATCTTGAACCCTGTTGGTCTCCCAAGTAACTCAGGGTCATCAGAAAGTGAAAATGGTGTTTTTGCTATACAAATTGGCAGGGTATCTAATGTAAGTCTCGTTGCAAGTTTGATATCTCGTTCAGCAGCAACCGTGTAAACCACGCGGTCTGCACCATATATTTTAGTTGCTATCAGCTCAATTTTCTCTTTTATGGGTAAGTTGACATCATACAATGGGTGGAATTTTGGTTGGGTATTATGCATTAGGTCAACTAGTTTTCCCGCAAGCTCAATGCCGCCTTCACCACCTTCAGTATACACGTTTACAACTGAAAAAGGAACATTCTCTGTGGCACAAAAATCTTCTACAATTTGTATTTCATCAGCGGTATCGGTAGGGAATTGATTTAAGGTTACGATAGCAGGTACACCAAATAGCGCTATGTTTTCCAAATGTTTCGTTAGATTAGCTAAGCCTTTTTTCACTGCATCAACATTAGAACCATTTCCATGTTGTTTTAACGCCCGGATACTTACTACCAATACTACGGCATCTGGGTGAATCCTACCGGTTCTACAGACAATGTTAAAATATTTTTCTGCACCTAACTCAGATCCAAATCCTGCTTCGGTTACAAAATAATCTGCAAGTTTTAAACCCATTTTTGTTGCAATTAAGCTGTTAGTACCATGCGCGATATTTGCAAATGGACCACCATGCACAAAACCGGGGATACCTTCTATTGTTTGCACTAAATTTGGTTTTAACGCATCTTTCAGTAGCATCCCCATGGCTCCAACCGCATGTAAATCTGCTGCAGTAATGGGTTTGTTTTTATAGGTGTATGCAACAATTATTTTGCTCAACCGTTCTTTTAAATCAATTAGATTTTCCGCAAGACAGAGTATTGCCATGATCTCAGATGCTGGAGTAATACTGAATTCTACTTCATGCGGAACACCGCCACTTGGCCCACCTAGACCGATTACCACATGTCGTAATGATCGATCACTGATGTCTAACACCCGTGGCCAGACAATATACCTGGGATCAATATGATATGCATCACCATGATGTAGATGGTTGTCTAGAAGACTTGCCAGCAGGTTATGTGCACTAGTAATTGCATGCATATCGCCGGTGAAATGAAGGTTGATGTCCTCCATAGGAACAACCTGTGATCGTCCGCCTCCTGTTGCACCGCCTTTAACTCCCATCATGGGACCTAGGGATGGTTCGCGAATTCCTAACATAGTTTTTTTACCCAGGCGCGCTAACGCCTGTGCGAGCCCAATTGTGACTGTGGTTTTTCCCTCGCCGCTTGGTGTAGGGTTTATGGTGGTAACTAAAATCAGTTTGCCATTGGAGTGAGATTTTACTCTATTGTATGTACTAAGTGAAACTTTAGCTTTATAATCTCCCCATAGCATTAATTCATCATCATTGATACCTGCTTTTTTAGCGATATCAACAATAGGCTGAAGATCTTTGTTTTGCCAAGTATCTGGTGGCATTAGCGATGCAATAGTAACAGTTACTCTAAAAAACTTGTGGTATCTACCCTTCTTTTAGATGGGGCGTTAGTGTGGTACCTTGCGAGACGTCCAAATGTCTGAAGATAACGAGTTGTAAATATCTTCCATCTCGGTTGTATCAGGTACCTTTGAAGTTGTTTCTAGACATTTATTGAGCACGTTGTCTGTACTGGTAAAAATCGTTTTTTTATCAAGATGCCAATAATGAATCCGCCACCCACGTCCATCAGGTAACGTCATCTCCTCTCGTTCCGCAAACAATATCCCATGTTTTTGTAACTCATAAAATAATTGCCTATCCTCTCGTTCAAGAAGATTATCAATAACTCTGTCTTCATACCCAAAAAAATCCAGTACCTTCAACGCGTACATTTTTGCCTCTGAATATGTAATACAAAGCCGATTAGCAATAGCTTTAGTTAAATCAGATAAAGTAATAATTCTCATAATATGCCCCCTGAATTTTTATCCGTCATATACACTTTCTAGTTCATACTATTTAAATATTTCGCTTAAAATCGATGTTTTGTCTGCAATCTCTCTCCCTTGTGATATCGGCAAAGAAACCTTATAATACCCATACCCTATACTCACATCCCCCTGGAGGTACTCCTATGAAGATCGCACTGATATCAGCCCGACCTCACATCGCCGATAAAAAAACTAACCTTAACACAATAGAACAATACATCACCAAAAACCCTGCAGACATCTACGTATTTGGCGAACTGTTTCTAACCGGGTATAACTGCAAAGATGAACTTAGATCCCTTGCTGAACCACTCACTGGCCCTTCAATACAACACCTAAAAAAACTCGCAAAAAAACACAATGCATATCTCGTCTGTGGGCTCCCCCTCAGAGACTCTAACATCAAAGGCGTCATATACAATAGCGTTGTATTGGTACATCCCACTGGAACAGTCAACCACTATAACAAATGGTTCCTACCAACCTTTGGCCCATTTGAAGAAACACTATATTTCAATCAAGGGGAAGATCTCCCCGTGTTTAAAACCAAACTTGGGACAATAGGACTACTTATCTGCTATGACCTATATTTCCCAGAAATATCCAAAGCCCTCACACTACAAGGAGCAGATATTCTTATCTGCGTATCAGCTTCACCTTCGACAACCAGACAATTCTTTGAAACACTCTGCCCCACCCGTGCGATAGAAAACACAGTATTCCTCGTGTATGTAAACCTTGTAGGCGCCCAAGAAAATATTGTCACCTGGGGTGGAGCGCAACTCTATGGACCCCTTGGCAATTTATTAGTCAAAGCACCATACTTTAAAGAAAGCATCATAACCTATGAAATAGACCTCAAAGAACTTGATCTCGCACGATCAAACCGCCCAGTCATACGGGACATACGCCCTGAAATATATCACGACCTATACTATATCTCACGGCAACATATAAAACCACAACCACCCCAAAAAAAATCAACCACATCAACTTAAACTTAACGTAAACTATTTTACTCCTGTTGGAACTGTCCGATTTGGCAGGTTCTAATGTATGTAAGCAAGTAGATACGATTCCTCATTTCTCAATATGAGGGCAGAGGGGTATACTTCTCCATCCCTTCTGCATTCTCCAATATTTTTCGGTGACTTTATAAATAAGAATATGTTTCAAAGATGAATTGGAGGAATATTTTATGGATGAGCAATATCGGTTAAAGACAAGTGCTGTTGTAGATATCTTTGTTGCAATAGGCATACTTATTGTAGGAATACTAATTATTATGGCAGGTATGGGGTTTCTAGATTTTTTGTATCAAGTAAGTGCAAGTTCATATAGTACAGATCAATTCGATTGGTTAAGATATGTTGCTTGGGGAATCGCTATATCTGGATTAGTTACAATTATATACGGATTTAAACGGTTTGCTATTGACCTACTAACAGCAACAAGTCAAGATGATTAACCCACCCTCATTATCAATTAAAGATGCACATCTAACACCATAAACAATTTATCTCATACCTGTATATCTTATTTCACAGGTACAAGTTCATGAAAAATATATCTGATAAAGATATAGAGTTAGCAAAGAAATACTATCGAGAGTTAATACAGTTCAATGCATATTTTATTTTGATAATGATACTAATATTGTTTTTTTGTATGTATCCTATTTTTGCATATAACATTCTATTCAAATCAGAGTTACTTGTTTTTGCTCCGATAGGAATCTTAACTTTCTTATCTATCTTTTATACCTTAATCATATCAAAAAACTTTCAAGATGAACTAAACAACATAATAAAATATGTGATAATCCACTTAGAAATAGACATAAATAGGCGGAAGAAAGAATTAACTAATGGAATTAATCAAGATAAGAACTACAAGAAATTAAAGAAACAACTAGCTAATATTCACAATAATAAAGTTAGAGTAACTAGCATATTAAGAAATTTAGACATGACATACTCTTTAGGTGTTACAGTGATAATTCTATTTCTATCAATAATA
>CAZRMY010000133.1:4157-4823 GCA_964601295.1 uncultured Thermoplasmatales archaeon
ATAACCTCTATTATTGATTCTTTTCTTTTTCAGTTTATAGGTTACGTGTTTTTCTCTTTAAGTGTCGCTTATGCAGGTGGTATAGTTCTTATGTATACTTGGGTTATGGGGATGGATAGAAAGATACCAAGAAAGTAAGTAACCCTTATTTTTACTATACCAATAAATAAGGCTTTTGGGGTAGGTATATTAATCAGATATCTAGTTTTTAGGATTGATAATGAAGCCTATCTGTAGAATATGTGGCGAAGAACATGATGAGTCAGATATGATAGATGGCGTACGCGTCTCATGTGCCAGTATAATGCATGATCATATCTAAAGTGTTAGACGGCATATAGTAACCGTTTTATATCTCTAAATGTTACATAACGCTCGATATAGGGAGGAATATATCATGGTCGAGATTAAATGTCCATACTGTGAAAGAAAATTCACTCCAAAGCATGTCAAAAAAAGAACACGAAGCCTTGGTGGGAACATTGTAAAAGGTGCAATTTTCCTTCCCTGGGGGGTTGTATCTGCAGCAAAAACAGAAAAAACAATTGATGTTGTATGTCCCCACTGTGGTATGACTGTTCAAAGTAGACCCAGATAGAATGAATAAGAAACTAGTATTGCTAACAGCCATCTTGGTTGTTAGTGTAGGATTTTTAAACGGGTGTA
>CAZRMY010000134.1:0-4777 GCA_964601295.1 uncultured Thermoplasmatales archaeon
TACGAAGTTTTAACAGATGGCTTATATGAAGTTTTAACAGATGGCTTATACGAAGTTTTAACAGATGGCTTATATGAAGTTTTAACAGATGGCTTATACGAAGGAACATACGGAGGTTTAACAGATGGCTTATATGAAGTTTTAACAGATGGCTTATACGATAAACCCATTGAAGGAATGTACAAAGGGATATATGACGACACATACGAAGCAGAATAGCCACCATATCCATAACTATCAACAGGAGTCTTATAGACTTTTTTAGCTACACCTCCAACAAACTTATCGAAAACCGAGGGTACTTTACCATAACTAGAAACACTCTCAGGAGAATATACACGACTTAAATGCTTACCACCAAAATAAGAATGAAATTTACTAACAGGACTTATACTACCTCTACCAGAATATAACAACTGCTTCGAAATCATTTTAAAATCAGGAGCATCCTTATACCACCGATACTGTTTTTCTTTCATAACACTTGCTATTCCTTTTCTCACCAGCTGCTCACCCAATCTCATAAACTTTTGTCCCTCTATTCTAATAGGCGTTTTTGTTTCAAACCCAAACCCGAGATATTTACCAGATTTACCGCCAAAATCAAACCCATGAACATCAACTTTATGAGGACTTGAATCAACTAACTTACTCCCAAGCCGAAATTTGGTATACCCTGGGTCTTTCACCAATAAATCAACATCACGAGGTTTAACATCACGATATTTAAACCAAATACTTTTTTTAACCTGAGCATATTGAGAAGCACTCCCGCCAATAACAGCCTTAGGATCAGTTTTTAAATACGTTATTGTCTTTGATGCTTCCTTTGGTGAAAGCCTCATAATATCCTTTGTTAAATCCAACGGTTTTTTATCACCTGATTTTAAATATTGTAAATGCCTAGATGCTTTCAACGTCTCTTTATACCGTATATATTCAGAGCTACCGACTCTATATGTAGCACGACCATACAAAAACTCCTCTGTCCTACCATACCCGAATTTATATCCCATTTTACCAACAGCAATAGCCGTAGGGATAGCAAGACCGAGTGTTGTACCAGTACCAATTACATCACCCCAGTCCCCTGTTTTCATCGCAGTTTGTACCTGAGGTGCTACATACTCAGTTGTTTTATATGTTCCATATCCAAAAGCCCCAGCTTTTACAGCAAGTGCAGTTTTAGGGACAACAGCAGATAAAGCACCCAATCCTACACTAACCGTACCCGCAGTAACAGCCGTTACACCTATTGCACCCATAGGACTGCTAAGATAAAACTGATGAAACGGTTTTTTAGTATCATACACACCTGATACTTTAACATCCCATGCTTTATCCATATCACCCTTATACACATGATACGCAGAACGCAACCCTAACGGATCACTAGGAGTGAACGCAGTAGCTAACAAACCCATAAAACCACGTTGTTTAATATTAGATTTCACCCGATCATAATCCTCCTGCGATATAGTGCCTCTTGTCTGAGACCTATACCACATATCAAGATCACGTTCATACTGCTGCACCTCCCGCTCAGAACGTCTCACATCTTGTTTAAAACCAATATACTCACGAGTCAATGAAGCAACACCCTTCTCAGGAAATGTATCTTTAAGACCACTTATCGCCTGATCACGAGTTATCGTTTCACCAGACTCTGTTTCAAACATAGTACCCTCAGGATAACTTTTATAATGCTGATACGCTACAGCATGATCATACCGAGACTTCATAGTATCCTTAACATTCTGAATATGTACCTGATGACCTTCCTTTCTAATTTTTGATAAATCCGTTCTTTGAGTATATATTTTTTGTTGCTCCTGCTTATATACCTCATCAGCAGTTTGTTCTACAGGTTCAGGTTTTGTTTCAGGTTTAACATTCACACCACTCCACTGACTACTCTGCGTATGCTCCTTCCATGCCTTACTATCATAGATAGATTTAGTAGTTGGAGGCGTTGGTGCTGGAGTAGAAGATGTTTTTTTAGATGATGATGATGTACGTGATGACGTACTAGTTTTTTTCCTTCTTTCAGGAGCAGGAGGACCTGTCTTTTTAGCTTCCTCTAACGCCTTCCTTCTAGCAGCCTCTGCTCTAGCTTTCTCAATCATCTGCCTTACCCTTTCAGGTCCATAAGGACCAAACCCACTCATTTATATTTCCTCCTACTATTCATCCAAATAACCATAACACCCAATACAATAAACAAAACAGGAATAACTGTTGTCGGAGAGAAACCAGTAATAAACACATTAATAAACAAAAACATAAAACCAGTACCCATCAGACTAAGACCCGCACCATGCTGACCAAATGCAAACAACCCTGCAAGTAAAACAATAATAGCGATAAAATTAACCCACCCAAACGGATTATCACCAAAAATATTTATAAACATCGTATTAAGTTTATCAGCAGTTGTCAACTCCAAAGAATCACTAGGAAGTATAATACTATGAACAATAGGAGTGTCAAAAACATTATGACCAGTTACATTAAAAACAACACGATATGCAAAATCACTACTTATAGAAATACTATCAGAAAACATATCAACACTATATATTGATGTATTCACAACCGTTTGAGAACCATCATCATTATATCTATAAACAACAACCGTCACAGATGTTGTATTGCTATTTCTATCATTATAACTATATGTTAACGTGATGTTAGTACGCTCCGCAGAAAAATCAATATAATCAATATATGAAGGAGGATGAACAGGATATGTTTCGTCACGTTCCAACCGATATGTCTTAAAACGATTATCAGGATTCGCAGTAAAATCTACACCCTCAACAGAAACATACCCATCCTTCTCAATATAAATCTTATAATTAACATACGAAACCAAATAAAAATCAACCTGACCGTTACCATCAGTATATCCATTTCTCACCGTTACAAAACTATTAGACGTATTAATATACCGTTTAATTGTCACAAATGCATTAGGAATAGCAGCACTAGCACCATACTCCGTCTGATCAGCCTCCAACACCGTAAACTGATACAGATACGAAGCAGTACCAGAACAATCCTCATAATAATAACTCACCCGAACCATCGTACTATTACTATCCAAAACCCCACTATCAACAGTAACATTATCATCATACAACGTATAATTATCCTGAGTAACAAACAACCAACCACCATACGCCCCAAACAAACTACTGTTAAACACCTCAACACTAATAACATCCTCAACCGTATACGATAACGGAATGACACAATCAACATCAGGATCCGTCACCAACTTACTATCAATATACGTCCTTATCTCACAAGGAACACCAGGACCACCAGGACCAGTACCCTCCTCAGGAGGAAGATACATATTAATAACTTTAATCTCACCTTCAAGTATAGAAAACGTTTGACTACTCGCATAATACCCAGCAGCAGAAACAGAAACCTTCACATAATCCCCATGAGGACAAAGACTTTCATTCACATACTCAGGATTACTACACCCAGCAGAAACATACACCATACTTCCATCCTGATTCGTAACCTCCAAATCAAACGTTAACCCAACATGAGCATTATTCTCATCATAAACATTAACAAAAATACCCCAAGGAACACTCACCCCAACACTATACTCATTACACGTCTCATTATACGCAAAAACCTCAAGATAAAACGGATGACTTGGAACACTCATGCTATGACTTGTTCCTGTATTATTATACAAAACATCACCATCACCAGCATCAGCAGGAATAGAATCATTATTCATCACTAACACCACCGTATCCGTATTATTACCATGCACCCAAGAAACCGTTAAATCACCAGTACCTGCATCATAATCAGAAGTCACATTAATTACAGGAAAAACAGGATCAACAGTAACATCACCACCAAACACACGAGTTGTTATATTAAAACTAGGAACAGTAGACGGTTTAATATATAAACGTGAACTAAAACCATAATCAGGCGTATACACAACATCAGGATCAACATACACCCTCGCACCAAACTCAGAAGAAACCGTAAAACCAGAAGCAGAAACCACACTACTACAAACTATACAACAGAAAAAAAACAACCCAACGATGCATAATTTAGTCATGCACCCAAACCCTCAACGGTTATTCAACCCTCCATTCAACCATCCAATCAAACGCCTGATACAACCCATGAGCTTTACCAACAGGAATATCAACACTAATACAAACCTCAATAGTAACAGAGTTGTTATGTATAGGAAACGGATTTGTACCATCAAACCAAGCACCCGCCCAGTTGCTACTATTAATAACTAAAACACCAGACGCAGGAAAACTCTCAGCAGTAGCACCAGCCCACGTTCCATCTGTACTATTAATCACCTGAAGACTGAAACTAGTAACATCCAAATCACTATCAATATCAGTAATCGTAATTGTAATATCAGTACAATTCTCATCTACCAAACTCAGATTCGTATCAATATACATCGTCTGCGATGCAACCGAACTCCCAGCAACATCAGTCCAATACAAATAATTAGGAGACTGACTACGAGTACGAAGACCACGTAAAACATAATCACCGAAAGGACGAACCAAAGCAGTCTTAGGATAACTAAAACCATCCCGAATATACCAAGGAGCAAGATCACCAGCATCATAATCATACATATGCTCAATATCCCAACCAGCAGCAACAAACGTACTCATCGTTTGCAACGTGGATGTATTACGACCCAACGCATTACCACTTGTTGTCAACTGACCACTTGTCACATTATCAAAAAAGTTAC
>CAZRMY010000135.1:0-4685 GCA_964601295.1 uncultured Thermoplasmatales archaeon
TTACGTAGATCAAATAACTTTAGTGAGCCTCCGAGTAAGGCAAGCAGCGGGAGGCACCCTTCAAATAAGGCAGTATCATTGTTTTTCATCGGTGAAATCTTTAGCTCTGGATCTTGTGGTGTTTGGTCAGGTTGCGCTGACAGCATACGTAATAACATCATTGTTTCAACAAGAGGATTCATAGGATCCTGTGGAATGGGAATTGTAAGCTGTGTGAGTTTTTTCTGTGTAATTTTTTTTGAGTAATTATCTAAATAAATACTGGGGTTTATTTTATTTTGAACTGGTGTATATTGTATTCTATCAGATGAAATCCCGATAGATTGAAGCAGTTTTTTTGTTTCTAACACTGCATCTAATGGTCGTTCTTCCCAGGGTAAATAATGAGATACATTTACTTCATCAGGGCCGATAACTAAGAGCGCTTTTCCGGTTCGAGCTAATGCACGGATTAAAAACATTGGAGATATTTTCCGTGCTGACATTAATTCAATAACCCCGGTATGTGAACCCATAATATTTGAATCCGTGCTCCAATAATCTACCAGTGCTTTCACTCCAGGATAGGGTGAAGGGATCTGAGCGAGTCGATGTAGCAGGGTGTCATCAGACATATAACCCTGTGTTATTGCCCCTGTAGGACATACTGATATACAGGCCCCGCATGCTGCACATGCATCATGTATGACTTCCATGTAGCTCTCTTGTTTTTTTGTGAACACATTACGGATAGCACGGTAGGAACAGATATCTTGGCAGCGTCCACAGCTTATACACTTCTGTGTATCAATCGATGAAACAAGTTTTTCCATGGTCATATCTTTATGTGTTTTTTGAAATTTGACCGGGTAGCGTACTGTTTCTTTGTCAGGTAAGATCCGTGCTAAACTTAGAGGTATTTTCAAAGGAAACACAATGTTATCTATCTGTGCAATCGCTTGTTTATGCTGACAATTTGGTAGGCAGATAGTACAAATGGTGCAGGGTCCACAAGAGCTACATCGAGCTGCTTCATTGAGTGTTTCATATTCTGTGATGGTCCCTTCTACTTCAGCAAATGATTGTGTTCGTTCTGAGGAGCCTAACTGGGGTATTGAATACTGTGCATGCGAGGTAGGTTGTTTTTCTACAATAATAGGCATTTTTTTCGTATCTTTCTGTATTTTTGATGTTTTTGTTTTCTGTATATAGGCATGTATTCCTTCTGCTGCTTTATGTCCACGGCCAATTGCATCTACAATTGATGCAGGCCCCAGTTCTACATCACCTGCGGCAAAGATTCCAGGTACCGTGGTTTCACCATACTGATTAACCTGAATATGTCCTTTTTCTGATATGAGCTGTATTTTACCTAGTAGGTTAATATCGGGTTTAGCACCTATGGCGGGTATAACAATATCTGCCGGGATAACAAATTCGCTTTGTTTAATTGGTACAGGTTTTCTTCTGTTGGTCTTATCAGGTTTACCAAGTTTTGCTTTATAGCATTCAACACCGGTAACCTTGTTTTTTTCCACGATAATACGTTTTGGAATAGCAAGCGTAAGAATTGTAACGCCTTCTGCTTCAGCATCAGAAATTTCCTCGGGTTCTGCAGGCATTTCTTGTTTTCCTCGCCGGTACGCAAGAACCACTTTTTTTGCATGTAAACGAACTGCGCTACGAGCAACATCAAATGCTGTAGATCCCCCTCCTATGACCACTATTGTTTTACCTGATATCTTCACTGGCTCAGTTGTATTAACCTCTCGGAGAAGCTGCAATGGGTCAATGACTCCTTCAGCGTGTTCACCAGGGATTTTTAATGGCATCATAACTGGGGCGCCAACAGCGAGAAGCACCGCATCATACCCATTCTGTAGAAGATCATTAGGGTCATCTATTTTACTGCTGGTCTGAATATCCACTCCTATGTTTTGTATCCATTGTAACTCTTTCTTCAGAATCCAATCAGGCAGTCGATATGGAGGTATAGCATATCGTAGTAAACCACCGGGTTCATCACGTGCTTCAAACACCGTTACCTGATACCCCATACGTAACAGATCAACCGCCGCAGTCAAACCTGAGGGCCCAGATCCAACGATAGCTATTTTCTGTGCATATATCGACGTAAGCGGCGTAATATCACCAACTGAACGATGGGTTATCTCATATTCAGAAGCATACCGTTTTAACGCTCGAATAGCAACAGGATCGCCTCCAACCTCAGATAATTCACAGCTTTCCTCACACGGTCGAGTACACACTCGACCACATACTGCTGGAAACGGATTTGCCAAACGAATTACATCAATAGCCTCTTCAAACCGCCGATTGGCAATAAGATTCACATATGCCTTAACATTAACTCCAGCGGGGCATGCCTGGATACATTCACAGGTATCCCGTAATTCAAAAACATATTTCTTATCATTCACCTGTACTGTTGCACTCTGCCCATTAAACATCTGAGTCAACGCTTCATCTGTTACAGATGAACGGGTTTGTTTTGCTTTTTTGTTATATGACATGATACATCACATTGAGATGTTCATGGGGATAATTTTTCACCTGCGATTAGTACGTTACATATGCTAGTGAGTCAAACCTACCCCTATGACCCTGATATATAAAAACACTATAAAAAACTGTACACTAAAACATGTATGTTAGCGGATTTGCACATCTTTTATCCCATGATGACGTTGCGCAAGTTGTCGTATGATGTTTATGTTTCTGCCGCTTTTCCCAATGAGTTTTGATTTCTCCCGTGGTTCTACTTCAACTTTAGCTACTATAGCTCCACTTCTATCTTCTTCAAGTGTTATATTGGTAAGTGAATATGGTTTGCAGAGATTTTTGATAAATCGTTCTTTGTCTTCATCAAATTCAACGAATTTAACATTTTTTTTGAGCAGTCCACGTAATTTACCTAGATTTTTTGCTTTGATACCTATAGCACTGCCGAGATGACCTTTTTCTACGACAAAAGTAACACGGTCTTCTTCAACAATGCAGTCAAGAATATGTGCTTTTGTATGTTTACTTGCGAGTCGCATATATTGAACAGTTTCATTAGAAAGCGTGATTTCAGACATGGTACTACTACCTTTTTTTCGCGAGTTGCAGGATATTGGATCCGCCTTCCTCAAGTACGGCTAAAACGGAGACTGGGAAGGTTTTTCCACAGGCATATCCCATATCTATACTTTTAGCACGATAGTTGTATACCGGTATTTTTTTTGTCGATGCCTTTTTTGTTATTTCTGGTTGAAATGGGCAGTTGGATGCCATAATAATCATTTTAGCGGATCCTTTGTCAATAGCGTGTTGGGTTTGCTTTGCTCCAAATAATACTTTGCCATTTTTCACTGTGTTTTTTAATGCTCGATCTACATCAACCATGGTTTCATCCCTTCTTTTTCTTTGTTTTTGATTTTGACTTTGAGGGGGTATGACTCATAACAAGTTCAACAGCGCCGGTTCCAAGGTTTACAGGTTGTCCTACGATAATGTTTTCTGCAACACCATTGAGTTCATCTGATTCACCTCGTTGGCTAGCGAGGAGGAGATGGTTTACTGTGATTTCAAATGCTGCTCGTGATAGTACTGAGCTTTTCTCACCGCTGACGCCATGCCGCCCTATTGCCCGTATAGTACCATCTGCGGTCATAACATCTGATACAAGCATGATATGTCGTAGATCAACGTTTAACCCTTGTTCACTGAGGGTGTTATGCGCTTCGTTGATAATCATGTTCCGCGCGGCTTCAATACCAAGTTCCCGGGCGACTGCATGAATATCATTTGTTGTGGTTCGATACGGATCAACACCGTTGATTTTGAGGACTTTTTTAAGGTTACTGCCCTCCGAATATATAACATAGCCTTCATTGGGTTCTTTACGGATGATAACTCGTTTAATGCCGTCGATACCTCTGATTTTAAGTGATTTTAATGTTTCACTGGTGTTTTGTAATGTTTTAAACCCGGGCTCATCAAGTATTACTTTAATAGCGCCTTTTTCAATTTTTGCATCGAGTTTACGCACTGATTTTACAGCATCTAAGATTTCATCAAGGGTAAGACCCTTTTTTTCTAAGGTTTTCTTATTCGGACGAATGTATAACAGAATGTTGTTGAGATCCATTTCAATGTCTGCTACATCGGTAAGATAAGTAATCTCAATCTGATTAGCGATTTGTTTTGCCAGCTCAGGGTTAAGACGATATTCATCTCGTAAATAAATATTCATCATAGGTGTTGAAGGGGTGGACCGTGAATCAACGATTTCAATCAAACGTGGAAGGCCTAGGGTAACATTTATTTCAGCAACACCCGCATAGTGAAAAGTTCTCATGGTCATCTGAGTTCCGGGTTCACCAATGCTTTGGGCGCTGACCATGCCGCATGCTTCAGTTGGATCGATGAGGTTTTGTTTGTACTCTTTCAGCACTTTTTCTATAATACGGTTCAACTTTGGTTCAAGTTTTTTGTTTTTTTCAATTTCATCGATTATGTTGCTTACTATTAGTGGTGGTAAAAATGTGTCTTTTAGTATTGAGTGAATTTTTTGCCGTATTTTTTTTCGTTCGGGTGATTCTTCTTTTTTTATGGGTTTTGTTGGGGGAAGTGGTTTTTTTGGCGGGGTTTTCTCTTCTTTTTTCTTTTTGCTTGTTTTACGGGTTTTTTTGGTTTTTTTA
>CAZRMY010000136.1:0-4668 GCA_964601295.1 uncultured Thermoplasmatales archaeon
GGTGATAACTAACTCCCCTGAAAATGCGATACCGTCTGCGGTTAACTCATCTATTGTGGTATCGAGGTGTATATCTGGTGCGGCAAATGAGGAAAGTACATGGTCCACTGATGTTTCGATGGTTACTTCAAAGGGAAGTGTTTTTTTGATAAACCCCAGGAAATGGATGCCGATGTCCCCTGTTACCGTGCTATGCACTGGGGTGATCTGATTTGTTTGGAAACCTAGAGTAGCATTAGTGGTAAATACCCGTGTTGTGTCTGGTTGAACGGTGCCGCCTTTGAACGACACGGTGCCAATAGAGGTGTTATCCGGGGTGTGTGTCTGTAATTTAAGGTTTTTTACGGACAGGGGTAAGGAATTTGGATTATACAATGATATACTGGCAACAAGGACAATGTGATCTTGGTTGATGTCGGTGATAGCGAGTGTTATCTTGGTTGTAGGGACATGTATCAGTTGAATATCTGCGAATATTAGGATTCCAAGTATGATATTTATGATAAGCAATAATGAGAGTATCAGTGCTCCTAGTTTCAGTTTCATAGGGATCCGTAATTTTTATGATAATATAAAATAAAAATGTGGTTTATCTTATAAATACTTATGTATTAAAAAAATAAAAGAAACAAACGAGCAGAGTTATTCTGGTACAAAACAAAAATACCAGACATCCATTTCATCACTACCGATATTACCCTGACTATCCTCTGCAGTAGCTTTTAATCTGAACACACCCAGACGGGGGCCTGTCCATTTCAGTTCATGAAGGCCGTTATCAGGGTTGTATACCGCAGTATCTCTCAGCTCATCATCAATATAAATATTAACAATTAAATCCTCGCTATTATCAACATCATCCTCGGTAAATACCTGTACAGGGCGAACTCGAAATCCACCAAAACCCATGGTATCATAAATAAGATCCAAGTAGGTGGCGAAAAGTCGGATCCCTGAAAAGTGGAAATACCCCTGTGTCGGATTTTTAATATCCACAACCGGCGGGTTATCTGCACCAGGATCTTTAACAGTTATAGACCGCGTGATAGACCCCTGGATGTTACAGTATGCCGTAACCGTTAACTCATCACCAATTGAAGCATTGACATTATACGTGTATGTGAACACGTCATTGGTGGGTTGACTATCATATTCCTCAGAAAGGTACAGTTCCCCGTTTTTTTCAATATCCACTTGATTGATATAATGGATCGTTGGCGCTGGTGTTTCATGGGTGATAGTAACATTCAGGAGTTGATTATTCAAATTATACGATAGTGTCATATCAAGCGGCGGATGTGCACTGACTGTGCTCACCGCAAGTGTAGTAAAAACCAGCATGCTTACTATTCCAAGTATACATATTTTGTTCATTTTTTATATCTCCTTTACGGTGCAATTATTTTTCGTACATCACCGGTGTCACCTGTTGGCCCCAGTGTTGTTTTACTGAGCACGTACAGTTCACCGGCTTCATCTTCTCCAAATGAAAGAATAAAACGGTTAAATGGATCTGTGGTTTGCATACCAAATCGTTCCCATACATCTGGTTCTATTTCTTCAAGATAATACAATTTCCCATTTGGCCGTGCAAAACTGGTACTCCAATCTCCAAACACGTATTTACCATACAATGAAAGTGATTCATTACCACGATACATATATCCTCCGGTAATAGAACGTCCTACAGAGTGACTGTATTCATGTATCGGCATTTCAAGGGTCGCAATATCTATGTCAAGATATTCAGCTAGATCAGGGTCATACGTATGCGTTGCCTCCATAATTCGCCAGCCGAAATTCCCGCCAAGAACCCCGATATTTATTTCCTCCCATTCATCCTGACCAACATCAGCAATAAACAGAGTATCTGTGAGACGATCAAACGAGAACTTCCAGGGGTTTCGTAACCCCCAGGCAAATATCTCATCTAACCCCGTGGTTCCCACAAACGGATTATCCGCTGGAATACTATACGGGTCACCAGAGTCCACATCAATACGAAGAATCGACCCAAGTGAGGTGTTAATATTCTGACCATTACCAATCACCCCATGCTCATCGCCAGCACCGCCACCATCACCTAAGCCAACGTAAAGGTAGCCATCCGGTCCAAACACAAGCTGACCACCATTATGGTTCGCCTCAGGTTGATCAACCCTAAACAAAATCTTTTCAGAAGCATCATCAGCAATATTAGGATCAGCTGAAACCTGATATTGTGCAAGAATGCTCTCATGATTTAACCCCGGACCCGTCTTTGGCGTACTATAATACACAAAAAACCGACCATTAGATTCATAATCAGGATGAAATACCAACCCTAGAAACCCTCGTTCATCATAAGTGGTATCCAACTCAACAAGTTTATCTGAGATATCAAGAAACGGTTCAGAAAGCAATTGATCATCCTCAACAACATAAATGACACCGGTCTGATCACCAACAAACAACCGCCCACTACCATCACCGGCATGAGTTAACACCACCGGTGCTGTAAGCCCCGTAGCAACTGGTTCTAACTTAACAACAAGCTCAGGAAACACTTTCACAAAAAACAACAGCAAAAAACCGTTAACTGATCGCTCTACATTATCAGCAAATATACTAACAGTAACAGAGCCCAAACCAACCAAGGGATCACTGCGAATCGACCATGATTCACCAGCATCAATACGCTCAATCTCACCCGCTGTTGACCTATTTACAAAACCGAGTGTGCCACCAGAGACTTCAATCCGCCAGCTAACATTTTCAGCAGGCTGATCACCTGTATTCTCAATTGCTGCCTTCACCCGTAATAACCCCCCGGATACCTCCACGATATCCAGGTTAGCTTGAACCTCGGAATAAGATAATGAATCAACAATCGCATCTAAATTTTGTAGATTAAAAGAGAATGCCCCAACGGGTACACATAACAGACCGGTGAAAATTAGACTCAAACAAATTAAGCCTTTAAATGATAGTGTGATTAATAAAACCCCCATTGAAATATAGTTTTAATAATACACGCACTCTTATTTAATGATTGGTATAGGTTTCTCAGTTGTCAGCTCAAGTGGTTTTTTTGATAACATTTCCATACAAAGTATTAAAAAAATAAAAAAATGGTACGTATCATATTAAGGTCACAGGTTGAATACTAAATTCTAGTAACATTTAAATTAAACAGGTTGATATTTAATAGTAGTTGGGAGGCGTCAGTTCATGCTAAAGCTAATCAATAACATCAAGATATTTTTGTTACTTGTGACCATTTTTGTGGTAAGTATTTGTATCATTCCAAATAGCACTAGCTCATCTGTCTCGGTTGATACTCAAGCAGTTGCTCCAGCGGGGGTAGATGATGGGATTAATTTTGTAAGCACCAATTACATTTTACCAGGCGATTTTGTACTACTTGGTACTGATGATACATTTTTTGATTATCTAATACCTGGTAAATACTCTCATGCTGTTCTGTATTGTGGTGAAGTACAGCCTGATGAATCAATATGGGATCGAGATAATCATGAATGGATGCCAGAAGGGACACCGTACGTGATTCATTCAACTAAAGGTGGTGGAGCAGGCAATGGTCTTGGATATTCGACATGGGATGTTGCAGTTAATCATCATGCTGATAATGTGCTGGTATGTCGGGTTCTAAAAGATGATGGTTCAATCATAACCCCAGTTGAAAGGGAAAATGTGGTTACGTTTGCTAAAAGTAAGTTAACCGGTGGTGTTGATGGGTATCCAGTTGGTCCTGAATATGATTTTAATTGGCTTTTTCAACAAGTTGATGTTGACTCAGAATGGCCTGCACCACCAGGGTATTATTGTTCAGAGCTCGTCTGGGCATCATATATCGGTACGATGGGGCTTGATCTAGATTCGAATACATCACCATTTGATGTTGGTGTGTCACCGGATGATTTGTGGCATTCTCAGTATTCATCTGTTGTTGCAGCTGAATGCGGGGAAAATACATATAATGCATCTAGTAACGTTATGAGAGTATCAATTTTTGTTGATCACATCTATTACAATGATGACTATGATCCATGGCCGAAGGGTGATGGGGAAATGTATTTAATCGCTCGCAGCGGCCTAGATGTATTGGATAATGATGGCGTAATTCTTGCTACCCATGAGGGGTGCCCGGGTTCAGGTAAAATTGGTGATACGCCTGATGGCTATTGGGATTTAGATGGATCCGGAGTTCTTGATTGGAATGTTTATTTTCATTCACTTGTTCCTGCGGGCAGACCGGTTGTTATACGAATTGAGGCACGGGAGGAAGATGATGATAGCCCTGATGATCAGTATCCTGCGTGTCAATGGTCATTTGGGTATGGCACCTGGCAGAACTATGTTGATCAAGGATGGTATACGTCAGATACGAATCAAGGCGATTGCATCTATACGATATCCTGGAGTATATCTACTGCGTTTAACTTGGATGAGGTACTTCCTGGTGATGTAGATGGTGATAACCGTGTGAGTATTACAGATGTTGTTTGGATTATCAACTATGTGTTTGGTGGTGGTCCGGAGCCGCAACCATACCTATGTTGTGGTGATACAAATGGTGATTATCATGTTAATATCTCAGATGCAATCTATCTGATAAATTATATTTTTATACCGGGTAGCCCGCCTCCGCTATCTACATGTTAAGAG
>CAZRMY010000137.1:0-4510 GCA_964601295.1 uncultured Thermoplasmatales archaeon
AAAAAATATGACTGCTGTCTGATGTCACGTGGGGTCGCTTTCTTGTTAGTATGCTCTGAGGAATACGCCAAGAAAGTAAACCCAGATCATTATGTCAGCGTTGATGGTATTGGACTTTCTAGTTGCACCATTCGCGCTGGTGACCGGCTTAATTTCCCGGGGTGGACAGAACGTTATGGCCCAGGATACCCAGAGATGACAGAGTTTGGCGCCTGCAGAAACGCAGCAGAACAAGCCTACAAAATGGCAGGGATAACTAACCCGGTTAAACAAATTGATTTTGGGGAAATCCATGATGCCTTCTCAACCTCTGAAGCGCAAATCTATAAAGCATTAGGTCTTGCAGATCAGCAGTCAATCGCACAGTTCCTCAGAGATGAACGCACCTTTATGCATGGTGACATCCCCATGAACCCTGGAGGCGGACTCATGGGATATGGACACCCCGTTGGCGCAACCGGTATCATGAGCGCAATTGAATGTTACTATCAACTCGCGGATTTGATACCAAAAAAACATACTAGTAATAAAACAGCGGTACCAAATGCTGAATGTGGCATTGTCAACAGTCATGCAGGTACCGGGACGAGTATTTCAAACTTTATTTTCAGGAGGGGATAACCTATGAGCAAAACAGTTACAAAAAAGAAACAGAAACATGCAGATCAACCAGAATTCACCACTCGAAAAGACTATCGACCAGATAACGTCAATGAAACGGGCTTATCATTTGTGGGACATGAACTCACCGAAGATGGCATGGTAATGAACCAGTTTCTGCATTATGACCAACTGTACACCATCCGACATGGTACCAACAGCAAGTTCTTCCGCGGGCTACTCGAAGGGAAAATCTATGGTACGCGCTGTCCAAAATGCGGAGACACCTTTGTCCCCATTCGAACACATTGCTGGAACCTGGATTGCAATTTAGCACGCACCGAATGGGTTGAAATGCCCCTCACCGCACAAGTGCATACATGGACCATAGCTGGATGGAGTGGACGATCCTCATTAAAACGACTCCCACTCGTACTAGTATACGGAATAATCGGTGAAAGTAGAGTAGCTATCGCTAATGAATTACATGGGATCAAACCATGGGATGTCGAATTTGGTATGCCCCTAAAAATCGTTTTTAAACCAAAAGAAGAACGAGTAGGCGCAGTTACCGATTTCCATTTCGAACCTGCAGATGGATGGACGCCATCACCAATGAATCCTGAGAAAGAACGTATTAAACATATGGTTGAACCTGTCTACGAATGGGTGAAAACGCTCAAATAACAATTAGGACGCCTAGAGACATCCGTTTTTATTTTTTCTTTACCTTTATTACAATAACCAACACTAGAATCAGTACCGTAGACATCAAAAGGAAACCGGGTGTGGAATCACCAGAGCTAGACTCACCACCGATAGTAATGCGTTGAGATATTGAACCTTCAATGTCACAATACGCAGTGATATCTAGGATGTCTCCCGTGGTGACATTGAGATCTTGGTTGTCATATACATGATAAAAACCAGAGGTATTATGTTGACTGCCATATTCACCATCCAGGTACAACTTACCGTTTTTGTAAATAGTAACCCGATACACAAAATGTTCCTCTGGATCGGTGACTTCGTGAATGCCTTTTACCACTAGCTCACCTGAACCCTGATCATATATCACCTGTATATCTGCTGGTGGATGTCCTATGACCCCAGGGGATACACTGAAAAAAATGCATATAAGCATACCAAGCATTACTACCATTAAACAGTTCCATCTCATTAACTCAGATCCTCCTAGATCTATCACCACCAGGTAAAAGATCACACCTAACTAGCATTAATAGTAATATACTATGTCTCATATAAATCCTTAAGTTTAGAATATTCTATTGATTTCTGATAAATAATTTAGAGAGTAATTAAACTTGAATGTAATCCTTTCTAAAAAACCAGACTATGGGAAGATTATGCAAACATTTTTATACATAGTATCTATTGAAATACATAAAAGGGGAGGTATGAAAAAATATGAAACCCACAATTTTTAGAAGAAAAGCTGTTATTTTGATGATCGTGGCACTGATGCTTCTTTCTGCATCGGCTGCGACAGCAAATACTGCAAAACCAAAAAAATATAACGCTTCGAATGCAAACACACTTGCTTCTTATACACCAAGAACAACATCAGCTACTGCAAAGATTTTAGAAGAAGGCTTTGAAGAAGGAACAATGCCACCATCAGGTGGATGGTATACCATTGATGACAACACTAATAGCCCCTGGACTATTGTTGATAAACCAACGTATCCAGATTATGTACACTCTGGTCAATACTCCGCATGGATAAACTATGACAGTGACTTTTCATCTGACAACTGGCTGGTTTCACCAGATATATGTCTCACAGGTTTAACCGAGGTACAGCTTATTTTCTGGATACAAGCCGATACCAACTGGCCAGGAGCCACTGTAGAATTACATATCAGGGGTGACGGTGTAGATGACGTCCTCTGGGATTTAATAGCCGATGAAACCTGGGAAGATTTTATCTATCGAGAAATGACCTTTTCATTAGATAACTACATTGGTCAAACAATTAACATCTCATGGCGATATGTAGGGTTTGATGGACAAAGCATCGGCCTGGACGATATACTTGTATGGGAACCAGCATATCCTGATTTAGACTGTGAAGGTGAACTTAATTGGACAGATATAGAACCAGGTTCCACAGTAGAAAATGAATTTACCGTCAGTAATATAGGTGATGCGGGTTCAGAGCTCAACTGGGAGATCTTTGAGTACCCGGATTGGGGTAACTGGACGTTCACCCCTGAAAATGGAATGGATCTCACCCCAGATGATAGCCCATTCACTGTAGAAGTCTCTGTGGAAGCACCAGACGAACAAAACCAGGAGTTCACTGGTGAAATCGTAATCGTTAACTCCGATGACCCCGATGACACCTGTACCATCTCAGTATCGTTAGCAACACCAGTACCAAAGAACCTGTTTTTCTACAATATCCTAGAGAAACTGAGCAACCGGTTTCCGTTACTTGAGAAACTTATGGGTTGGATGTAAAAAAAAACCACATCTTTCCCCTCTTTTTTTTATTTTACAGTCTCGGATGATCCACTTGCGGTGAGCAAATCTTGTAGGGCAGCGGTATAGTTTTTTGGATCGGCATCAAGGAGTTTCAGGGCATACTCTTTGAGGAATTCACCGTACTCGATTTCGACCTGTGAAAACTTCCATTTCATATCTGCGCCTTTTCCAAGTGCTAATAAAAATGCGTAGGTAAGTGATTTTGCTTTAGTAGTATCGGGTCGTTTTTTCAGCTCTATGAGCGTTTGTTTTTTACCAAATGTTTTGTAGGTACGCGTTATATGATCTGCAAATGATGCCAATGGAGGAAGTGACGTGAATGTGGGAAGCTGTGAAAGAATGCGTTGTTGTTTTTTGTATTCAAAAACGGTTTCTAAAATCTCAGATGGAGTGTCATCTAAGTTGTAGAACGAATCTGCAAGTTCGGTGTTATCTATTAATGATGCGATGAGCTCTTTGCCGTAGTCGTTCCAGTACATTTCAAGGACTTTATTTGGGGTCGCCTGGGTGACAATGACGGGTTCCTGTATTTTATCGAGGATGTATTCTAAACCAGCGCGTTCTGTTTCGGTGGGCTGTAGTTTGTTTAAAAATTTTTCTTGATCAGTCCCATATGAGACTCCATCTAAAATCAGTATTTTTTCATCTGATTCTTTGATTTCTTTTTTCTGTTTGTTAACATTACGGGTAATAAACTCGTGGTCTGTGAGTTTACCGGCACTGTATTCGTCGAGGAAATGGGTATCATGTGAGGTGGATGTTTTCTGCTGTTTTATAGCCTCAGCGATTACTTTGATGGAGAAATCTGTGGTAAGGTCAGGGGTGAGCATATATTTTGAAAGGGAAAACAAGGTGTTGAGGTTGGATTTCCGGGTACAGTTGTTGCAGATAGCAATGATGATATCTGCTGATTTCCAATGCAGTCGAATGTAGTAGGTGTTAAGCAGCTCACTGTTTTGTGCTTTCTTAGAGTCGATATGAGGACAACTGACGACGTTATGGTGTTTATCTAAATCTAAGGAGGTGATAATGAAATCAACGAATGGTTTTGGTGGTTGTGGCTGTGTTCCTGTGCACACATACCCGTTATCCCAGGAATACACATATAATTTCTTTTTTGATGCGATGTCTTTGATACCAAGGAGTCGTAACACGGGGTCGTCATAGTGTTGCACTGCGATTAATTTCTCTTTTTCTGCATTACCTCGTTGTGCGTAGGTGATATCACCGGTGGGGAATTTAACTACCCCGAGATACGGTGCTTTTTCAGCATCTGCGAGCAATAAGGTCCCTGCAAGCGCTGCATCAAGCCCTCGTTTCCGTGCTATTTTCTCCAGTTTTTTAGGGGAATTATTGTACCGATGTACTTTCTCAAGACGTGAGGCGGTTTTTTTGAAATATT
>CAZRMY010000138.1:0-4494 GCA_964601295.1 uncultured Thermoplasmatales archaeon
GTGAAAGTATCCGGGTTACGTGGTGGTCATTCTGGTGTAGATGTTCATGAGCAGCGGGGTAACGCGATTAAGCTACTCAGCCGGTTGCTTTGGAAGGCTATGCAGGACCATGAGTTATATCTTGTTGATATCACCGGTGGAGATAAACATAATGCGATACCACGTGAGGCAACAGCAGTGATCATGGTGTCACCCTCAGTCAAAAAAATCTGCATTAAAGCTTTAGAACAGGAGGCAGGGGCAATTGCTGAAGAGATTAAACCTATTGACCCTAAGTTCACGTTAACCGTAGATACTGCAGCACCGGTGAAAAACATGCTTGATGCGGAAAGTAATAAACAGCTGATACATCTGCTCCGTGGGTTACCGCATGGTGTTGAAAAAATGAGCTATGACATACCTGATCTTGTTGAAACCTCCACTAATCTGGCGACCGTACGGGTAAAAAAAGAGCATGCTGAAATCGGGTTGAGCTCCCGGAGTTCGATTATGTCTGCCTTGCAAGCCCTTCGTGATCATATCCATGCAATAGCAGCATTATCAGGAGCAAAAGTAGCAGAGGATACCCCGTATCCTGGGTGGAAACCAAATCTTGATTCAAAAGTACTTGCTCTGGCAAAAAAAATACATAAAGAAATGTATGACAAAGACCCGAAAGTGGAAGCTATTCATGCAGGGCTTGAGTGTGGTATTATTGGTGAAAAATTCACGGGCATGGACATGATTTCCATTGGTCCAACTATTAAATACCCACATTCACCTGAGGAACAAGTACATATTAGCACTGTGAAGGAATGTTACGATTTTGTGTTAAAGATATTAGAAAGCGTGTAATAACATGACCTGGAGCCTCTTATTGTAGATAGAATAGTCTCGGTGCAAATCAATCACACGAGAATAAACAAACCTTCAGTCCGTGCATCATGGGGTCATTTATCTCTTGTCTACGTCAACTGCCGTATATTTTACTCTATATTATTATAAATGTATAGTTCGATAGCTATATGCTAGTAATGTCTCTATCTTAATTGGGGGTTATAAAAAGATGGTTAAGTCAAAAACACTTATTATGCCACTGATTGGCGTTTTTCTTGTATTGGTACTTGTATCAGGCTGCATTATGCCCACAGGATATATGATATCAATGCGTGATGGAGTAAAACTCGCTACAGATGTCTATGTACCAAGATCAACGATGCCACACGGAACATTATTGGTGAGAACACCATATAATAAAGACTTGTTATATGTGATTGGCGTAGGTTGGGCTAAACAAGGATGGCCAACAGTTATCCAAGATATGCGAGGGCGATTTGCCTCAGAGGGGATAGATACTGTTTTCCAAAATGCACATACTGATGGACCTGACACATTGGAATGGATGGCAGAACAAGCATGGTGTAATGGTAACATTGCGACGTTTGGTGGCTCAGCATTGGGTATCACCCAGTATTATATGGCAGGTGCACAACCACCACAGCTTGCATGTCAATTTATTCAAGTAGCAACACCAAATCTGTACAAGGATGCCATGTACCCCGGAGGACAATGGCGGAAACAACTGGTGGAACGATGGCTTGAAAAACAGGGGAGCACCCATGTTCTCCCCGAGGTATTTGCCCATGAAAATTACACGCTTGATTATTGGACAAATGTGTCACTTGAAGACAATTGGCAGAATGTTAATATTCCCGCTATTCACATGGGCGGCTGGTATGATTGTTTCGTACAAGGACCCATAGATGGGTTCATGGGATACCAGTATCTCGGCGGCCCCAGTGCACAGGGTAAATCAAAGCTCATTATGGGGCCATGGACACATGGCGGTGCATCATCAACCACACAAGGAGAACTCACCTATCCAGAAAACTGCAAGGACACCTTCTCAGGGGACATGTTCAACGAGATGATCACACAATATACCATGAATGGATCAAATGATTTTGACAACCGCCCGGCAGTAACGTATTACGTGATGGGAGATGTCGATAACCCAGAGGCACCAGGGAATGAATGGCGCTATGCCGACCAATGGCCGATACCCGCAACAAACATCTCGTGGTACTTCCATAGCGACGGTACATTAAGCACAACACCAGCTGCACCTAATACCAACTTAACCGTTACCTATGATCCTACTAATCCTGTACCCACTGTTGGTGGGCAAAACCTAAACCTTCCCGCAGGACCCTATGACCAATCAGCAGTTGAACAACGAGATGATGTCCTACTATTCACCAGTGACACCCTTTCAGAACCATTTGAAGCAACAGGACACATAAAAGCACGGTTATACGTCTCATCAAACTGCCCAGACACCGACTTCACCGTGAAACTTACCGATGTCTATCCTGATGGGCGATCCATGCTCATAACCGATGGTATACTCCGCATGCGTAACCGCAATGGATGCGACCATTGGGAGTTTGTGGAACCCGGGGAAATCTACGAAATCGAGGTAGATCTGTGGAGCACCTCATACATATGGGATACTGATCATCAGATACGCGTAGCTGTTTCATCATCAAATTACCCGCGATTTCTTAACAATCCAAACACCGCCGATGCAATCTATCAAAACACCACCTACAACATCGCAGAAAACACCGTGCATTTCAGCTCGCTTACTCCCTCGTGTATCATGCTCCCAGAGCCAGAACACGCCCAACAAAGTATCAACACTGAACAAACAGATCACCGGCACCAAACTATTAGTCTGCTGCTATCCTCATTTTTTGAAAAAATCTCTACAAAAAGACCGCAGCTCGCACAATATCTTCTCACAGCATCAGGTTTCAGAAAAATACTCGGAGAAAAATATCCATACCAGTGGGAATCTATGTGGAATACCACTTGATATACCCTCTTTTTCTGGGTAGATACCACAGCTGTCTGTAATTTTGGATAGACAAGAACAGTATTGTTTAAAAATGATAACCAAGCAGGTAAGAGCCGTCGGTTATGCTTAAAAATGCTGAGAACATGTCTGTTCTGGTGCACGAACATATCACCAGCAGGTATGATCTAATGGTTAATCTCCCAGCAGAAAACTGCCAACTTAATTTAGATCTATAATAATCTAAAATTGTTCTAATAAAAAACAGAAAAATTTAAATATTGTTTTATAATAAGACAATAATATGGAAGAAATATTTGAAGAATGGGACATATATGCTCAAAGAAAAGAACTTAAACAACGAGATATTGATTTAAATATTTTAATAAATACTTCAAAATTAAAAATTATTGCAATTACGGGCATACGTAGATCAGGTAAAACAAGTTTGTTAATTCTTCTGCGCCAGATGCTCGAAAAAAAGAGCGAAAAGGTCAGATATGTAAACCTGGAAGACAGCAGAATAAAAGATAAAAAAGGAGTTCTTGATGATATACTCGCATGGTTTGGAGATTCAGGATATCTCCTTCTTGATGAAATAACAAGTGTCGATGATTGGGCAGGATGGCTATCAAGATATCATGAGATGCTAAAAGGAAAATTAAAAATAATTGTTAGCTCATCAAGAAAAGGTTTAACATCTCCAAGTAAACCACTCAGAGGAAGAATATTACCTCAGGAACTTTATCCATTATCATTTCATGAATTCCTTCAATTTAATAATATTAAAAAAGAAAAAACAACAATTGGGATAGGAAAAGTAAAAAGAGCACTCGATGAACATCTAATACTTGGAGGATTTCCTGAAATAGTTTTAATAAATAACAAAACAGACAAGATTAGTATTTCAAACTCCTATTTTAGAGATATAATCGGTTTAGATGTTGCAGAAATTTCAAAAGAGAATATATCAATTGTAGAAATTTTTGGTAAATACATCATTGATACATCTTATTTTTCTGCTTCAAAATGTCTAAATTTTTTAAAAACTCTTGGATATAAAATTGGAAAACAAAGCATTCTTAACCTTGAAAAAAACTCACAAGAAAGATATCTGTTTTTCTTTGTCCCAATCTTTTCTTACAATATTAAAAACAGATCGCAATATCCAAGGAAATCTTATCTCGGTGACACAGGATTTATGCACTCAATTAGTGGCAAAAAGGATATGGGAAAACTATATGAAAACTCAGTATTTTTAGAATTAAAAAGACGGTTATCTCAAAATCAGGAAATAAATTATTGGAAAAATAAAGAAGGCATAGAATCTGATTTTGTTATACGGGAAGGACTGGAAATAAAAGAAATCATTCAAGTTGTGTATGAATTAAATGATGAAAAAACCAAAGTTAGAGAAATAAAAGGTCTAATATCTTGTGCAAAAGAGTTTAAAATGAAAAAAGGAACAATAATTACAAAAGACTACGAATCAGTTGAAACGGTAGACGAGATAACAATTGAATATATACCCCTGTGGAAATGGCTGTTAAATTAGGCTAAATTAAAATAATTATATGATATGTCTAAAGATCATTTGAACATATAGCTTGCGGGTATGATCTAGTGGTTATGATAGTGGCTTCCCAAGCCACTTGCTC
>CAZRMY010000139.1:0-4433 GCA_964601295.1 uncultured Thermoplasmatales archaeon
CAAATGTGATTGGAGCGTTGCGTGGTATGAATTCGCGGTATCGTTCTGAAGAATCATTATTGCATTTGAATATCGTGGAGCAGATAAATAGTGGAAAAGCCTCTGATATTAAGCTCTATCGGTTAACGGATTTTGGTAAAGAACTGATGGAGCAGATGCATTCAACCTCATCGCATCATCGCTGAGACTATTTTTTTTCTCAAATTGGTGCCTATGTTTTTTTGGTTTACATGAATCGAAACTAATAAAACCGGTGTTCTTATTTGTTACCTGTAAGGGTGTCAGTGTTTATGCCTATCCAGAGTATCCGTGACATGCTTACAGCTTATGATCTCTCCGAGTTAACGATAGCAACGGTGTGTTCTCACTCGAGTCTGCAGATTTTTAATGGCGCACGTAAGGAAGGATTTAAAACATTAGGCATATCTGTTGGTGAGGCTAAAAAGTTTTATGATGCCTTTCCACGGGGTAAACCTGATGAGTTCTTTATTGTTGATTCGTATAAAGAAATTGTACGACGAGTAGAGGAGCTTCGTGAGAAAAATGTGATTGTTGTTCCCCATGGTTCATTTGTTGAGTATCTTGGCCCGGAATTGTTTTTACAGATGGAACTGCCGACGTTTGGTAACCGTGATGTGTTGATGTGGGAGTCTGATCGGCAGAAGGAACGTACATGGCTTGAAGGCGCAGGGCTTACCATGCCTGAGGAGATTACTGATCCAAAAAAGATTGATAAACCCGTGATTGTGAAATATCATGGCGCGAAAGGCGGTAAAGATTTTTTTATCGCAAAAACGTATGATGAGTTTGCTAAACAGGTGAAAAAAGATAGAAAATATACGATCCAAGAATTTGTACTGGGTACCCGGTATTATCTGCATTATTTTTACTCTCCTATTCAGAATAACGCATATAAGCTAAGTAAAGGGAGTTTACAGATGCTTTCGATGGATCGGCGTGATGAAACCACGATTGATGAGGTGCAGCGTCTAGGATCAATCCAGGAGCTTGAAGAAATCGGTATTCATCCAACGTTTGTGGTCACCGGTAACATTCCTATTGTGATGCGTGAGTCGTTACTTACAAAAGTGTTTGGCATGGGTGCTGCGGTGGTGGAGAAATCATTAGAGTTGTTCGGTGGCATCATCGGGAGTTTCTGTTTGGAGACCGTGGTTACCGAGGAGTTAAAATTTAAGGTGTTTGAAATATCTGCGCGTATTGTCGCGGGGACGAACCCGTATATCGCCGGGTCACCGTATTCTGAGTTGATTCAACCTGATCTGTCCACGGGTCGTCGTATCGCTCAGGAAATAAAATATGCTAATAAAAAGAAGAGGTTAGCTGAGATTCTCAGCTAGTCACTGTTTTTGTTTTTTTTGTTAATGTAACCATGATGGCGATTTGTGCCCACATTCGGTTTTCTGCTTCATCAAATATTACTGACTGTTTGCCATGTGCCACATCTTTGGTTACTTCATAATCATAATATGCAGGTAGGCAATGCAGAAATATCGCATCAGGTTTTGCAGTGTTCATAAGCTGCTGGTTGACCGTGTATCCGTTGAATTCTTTCAGTCGTTGTTGTTTTTCTGCTTCGTCACCCATTGACACCCAGGTATCTGTTGCTATAACATCTGCGTTATCTGTTGATCCTTCCACCTGATCGGCAATAGTAACAGTACTCCCGTATTTCTGCGCTTCTTTAACATAGTACTGGTCAGGCCAGTACTTTTTTGGTGACACGATAGTTATATCCATCCCTACAATCCCACAGCCAAGTAGATATGAATGTGCCATATTGTTATTTCCATCACCAAGATACACCATTTTTAACCCCTGTAAACTGCCTTTATGTTCCTGAATGGTCATCAGATCAGTGACCACCTGACAAGGATGTTCTTTGTCATCCAGCCCACTGATTACCGGTACGGTAGCATGTCGAGCGAGCTCCTTCATAGCCTGATTGCTTTTCGCACGGTACATAATAAGATCTACGTACCGTGATAACACCAGCGCGGTATCCTCAATGGTTTCACCCCGGCCAAGCTGCAGATCACTTGTACTTAGAAAAATTGCGTGGCCACCAAGCTTAGTCATACCTACCTCAAAGGACACCCGTGTACGAGTACTGGATTTCTCAAAGATCATCCCTAATGTTTTTCCTTTAAGCAGATGAATATTTTCACCATTTTTTGAACGCTGCTTTAGCTGTATCGCAAGATCAATAATATCAGGTAAATCGTGTTTAACATCCAGCATAGAAATAAGATCACGTTTCATGGAGTTCTGGTATCAGGTCGTCTTCTTTAAATATATCGGCAAAAAAGAAAGACATATAATCATGCATCTGATTGAGAATCTCGGCTGCTGAATAATGGGTGTTGATCTCGGAGAGCTTTTCAATAAAGAAAAAATCAGTTTCTCTGATTTGCATGATCGTATTATTGTTATTGATGCGCATAATACGTTGCATCAGTTTCTGTCTATTATCCGCGGTCGTGATGGGACTCCGTTGAAGGATTCACAGGGGCGTATTACTTCGCATCTATCAGGGCTTCTCTATCGAACCGGGAATCTCATCGAAGCGCATATACGCCCGGTGTACGTATTTGATGGCGAACCCCATCCATTAAAAGCACACACGCTTGAAGAACGTAAGAAACGCAAAGAAGCAGCTGAACAAGCCTGGAAAGAAGCACTTGAAAAAGGCGATATGAAAACCGCGCGAGTTAAAGCACAACAAACCTCACGGGTAACCGATGACATTATCCTGCAGAGCAAAGAACTTCTTGAGGCATTAGGCATCCCTTTTATCCAAGCACCCTCTGAAGGAGAAGCACAGGCAAGCTACATGGTCAACAAAGGCGATGCATATGCGGTGGGTTCTCAGGATTTCGACTGCCTCCTATTCGGTTCACCAAACATGATTAGAAATCTTACATCTTCAGCTCGTCGAAAGCTCCCTAACAAACAAGCATATGTCAAAATCAATCCAGAGTTAATTCATCTAAAACCAAATCTCACAAAATTGGGCATCACCCATAAACAACTCATTGATATGGCGATACTCATCGGCACTGATTTTAACGATGGGGTGAAAGGCATTGGCCCAAAAAAAAGCTTAACTCTCATACAGAAAAACGGGAATGTTGAAAACGCCTTAGCAACTGTTGGCCAGGCTAACGCACCCTCTTTTGATGAAATAAATCAGATACGTACCCTCTTCCTTAAACCACAGATAACTAAATCGTACACCTTGAAATGGAAGAACCCAGATACACAAAAAGTGCTTGATATACTGTGTGAGAAACATCATTTCAACCAAGAACGCGTGGAATCCGCGCTTGATAAATACCAAGAAATCGAGCATATCATGAAACAAAAAAATTTGTTTGACTTCTAAGTTACTCTTGCAGCTCATCATCCTCGATATGTGGTGTAACCGTTAGATTTTCAATATCGGGAATACTTTGTTTTACTCGTTTTACTATTTCTTTTTTGATTTTTTTCAACTCTTTCACAGGCATATCTTCAGCAACTTCGATCTCTACTTCACCTTGTAACACTGGACCGGTGCGTCGCAAGCGAACAATATGGGCCGCATGAACTTCTTCAACGCTTTCAGCTATTTGCTTAACAAGATCTCGATGATCAAGACACATACCATCACAATGATCAACTAACATCAAACTTGATTCTTTGATCGCCGCAAAACCAATGGTAATAATAATCCCAGCGATTATCATACCCACTATTGCATCAGCGATAAAAAACCCATAATAATCAAATATTAACGCCACTACAGTAAGACCTGAAGCAACCCCATCTTTTATGGTGTTAAATGCTTCTAGTCGCACGGACCCCATATGCGATTTCTTCTCTCGATAATACTTATATCCTCCTAAACTCAGTGCGATGATTGCAGCAGCTAAAGCAACTACTGCTCCAAACAACGGCGCGTTTACCGTATGGGGATCAATAAATTGAAGATATGAGCGAATAATAATATATCCTGCGAGAATCATCATTACTATTGCTGCTAGAATTGATGCAAAGTTTTCCATTTTATAGTAGCCATAATGGAATTTGTCATCTGCGGGTTTTTTGAAAAACAGTAACCCTACCCATACAACCCCTGATACAAAACCGTCGCCGATACAATCGATACCGTTAGCGGTGAGCGCCACACTTTTAAGATAGAATTCTCCAAGAATAATTTGAATAACCCCTAATGCAACTAATATCAAGGTGGTTATTCCCGCTAATGTATCTGCTTTTTCTACAAAACTGTTGGTGGTCCCCATGAACGGCAGTGTGAAAGCGCCGTATAAATATGAATTTTTTTGTCAATACAGATACCTATCGAGAAAAATGCGGGTACCGGGATTTGAACCCGAGCAAGTGGCTTGGGAAGCCACTATCATAACCACTAG
>CAZRMY010000140.1:0-4433 GCA_964601295.1 uncultured Thermoplasmatales archaeon
ATTTTTTTCTTTTTTTCCATTTTTTTTTACATGTATTCTACATCGCCACTGACTATACGAAGTACCCCACTTTTGGTTTTCAATAATAATGAGCCATCGTTATCCACACCTGTAACCACACCAGAAACCGTTTGTTTTTCACCTTTCACACGAATAGTGCGTTCTAAGATATCTGACAGCTCAAACCAGCGTTCACGGATAAACCGGTGATCACCCTGAGTTAATTGTTGATAATTGGTATCAAAACTCCTTAGGATCGCCTGCAGGAGCTCAACGCGGGATAGATCATGATCCATCGAAGATGCCAAGGTAGTAGCATGTTTTTTCAATGCAGCATTGAGTTGGTTGTTAACGTTTATGCCTATGCCAACGATAATATAGTTAATACGATCCATTTCACTGTCAAGCTCGGTGAGTACGCCACAGATTTTTTTCCCATTAAGTAAGATATCGTTAGGCCATTTTATAGCGGGTTGTAACCCAGTGAGCTCATGTATGCCTTCTACTACGGCAATTGATGCCGTCATGGTGACTAACATCGCGCGTTGTGGAGGAAGATTAGGGTATAATATAATGGAAAACCAGAGTCCACCTTGTGGTGAATGCCATGATCGGTTTTTTCGACCTCGACCCTGTGTTTGTACATCGGCGACAACCACGGTTCCATCATCAGCTTGTTTACCCGCAAGTTCCCTTGCAATCTGATTGGTTGAGGATACCTCATCATAGTATTTTATCTGGTTACCGATGACGCCGGTGTTTAAACCCAGCGTGACTTCTTCAGCAAGTGGTGTATCAGGACGCGAGATCAACCGGTACCCTTTGTTTTGTACTGATTCAATTTCATACCCGTTTTTTCGTAGCTGGTTGATTTGTTTCCATACTGCTGTTCGACTTACGCCGAAGTCATGCGCAAGTGTTTCTCCGGATACATAGTTTTGTTCGCTTAATTTTTCAAGTAATTGTTCTCGTATCATCTATTTTCTACCTCCTTAAGATAAGTAATGGGAGTAATGATGCTAGCAGGCCTGGGACAACAGCATATGGTGACAGGGTTCCTCCAAAGTACAGCCATAGTAGTGATACGCTTCCACCGAGGATAAGACTCCAGAATGCGCCTGCTGAGGTAACTCGGGTTTGTTTGGCGTAAAATCCAAATAGTATAGGGAGGGTTAACCCGCTGGTGAACACAGTATATGCAAGCTGTAATGTGTTTAGCACGCCACCGCCATACAGTGCGAGTACTAATGCCCCAAGACCGACAATAAACATACCAGCACGTGAGATGATAACGCGTTTTTGTTTAAAAATATCTACGCTTAAAATTGTACCTGCAGATAATAAACACGAGTCAGCTGAGGAAAGCATCACTGAGACAAAACTGGCAAGGATGACACCGCCGATAACCGGATGTATTGCGGAAACCGCAGTGGGAACTGCCATATATGGATCTGTGTTTAACAACTCAGGGTATAACAGTCGTGCAGCAAGAGCGATAACACCAATACATACAGCAAACACCATTTTGATACCCCCTGAGATAAGTGCAGCATTTCTTGCGGTATGCGTATCTCGGGCTGATAAAATCTTAGAGTAGATATCTGGTCCTACAATATGGGGCATCATCATCATAAAAAAAATGGAGAGCACTCCAATAAAACCTATATGGCTGTTCGCGGGGAAGCTATAAAAATCAGCGGGGAGACCCATAAAAGAGGATGAGGTTTCAAGTAATAGTACGGGTGTTGCAACACAACAGATGCCGATAATCATAACAAGCATCTGAATAAGATCAGTGTACGCGACAGCATACTGCCCACCCAGAATGGTATACCCCATGAAAACAAAGGTGATTCCTACTAACAGCCAGTGATATTCAACGGAGACGAGCACTGCTAAAATCAACCCCGTTGATTGTATCAGCAAGGAAACCCAGGCGATCTCTGTAATAATGATTAATACTGCGGCAGCTGATCTCACCCGCGGGTTGAACAGTTTCCCCGTAATTTCAGGTAAGGTTATCAACCCGGTTTGACGGACTTTATATGCAAGGAAAATACCGAGCAGGATGAGACCAATACCGCCTCCGATGTCATACCATAGTCCAGGTAGGCCAATTTCGAAGATACGGCCGCCTGCAACTATTGTTGCTGAGCCACCGATAACGGTTCCTGAAATCGTTGCGGTGCAGAGCAGGGTTGAGAGTTTTCTATCTGCTAAAAAGAAACCCTCCGAGGACTTGATTTTCCGTGAGCTGTATATACCTATACTTATGAGTAACGCGAGATATAATACTAGTATTGTGAATGTTTCCACAGCAGCCATTGTGAACCAAAAAAATGGTAGTAGTTAACAATTTAAGTATCTTTCCAAAAAACCACCCATGAAAGAGAAAAAAACTATCTAACCACAAAACATACGTACACCAATACAAATACCTAGTGCTATTACCCTCTGTATCAAGGTGTACCCAATGAACCCGCTGCTCAACCCACAAATAACCTTACCGCTAATCAAAAACTATTTCACTGATCCTACCAGACACGAACGACTCAGCCCCACACAACTCCAAAAATACCGCACTAAAAAATTCCGCAAGATACTCTCCTATGCTGCAACCGTACCACTCTATCACAAAAAATACATCGAAGCACACATCCATCCAACAGAGGTCACCCAACTCTCAGAAATCACCACACTCCCCTATGTCACAAAACAAGATATCACCAAGGGGTTCCCAGACAGCATTATACCCTCAAATTACAACAAAAACAATGCACATATCGTATCAACCGGGGGAACCACCGGTAAACCCGTCTCCATATACACTGATTTTCAAACCATGCTTCGAGCACTCGGCCCTATCCTCTACCAGATGCACTACTACAAACTTCACCCTCGTAAAACCAGAATCGCACATCTCGGAAACTTCAACCGATACCGGATTGATCATGTCGCACAACACCATTTCCTTCCCCATTTGAGACACGTAACCAATTTAGACAACGTCCTTAACCTTGATGTTAACACACCCGTCCCACACATGATGCAGCAACTTAACAGCTTTCAACCAGATCTCATCATCTCCTACCCGGCGATCTTCCAACATCTCGCCTTCCTTAAAAAAAAAGGCCACGGAGACCACGTCAACCCGCGACTCCTTCAAGTAGGCGGCGCAATACTTGACGAATACACCCGTCGATATGTAGAAAACGCCTTCAACTGCCCCCTCCGCAACATCTACCTATCCGTTGAAGCACAAGCATGCATCGCCTTTGAATGCCAAGAAAAACACTGGCATATACACTCAGATTTCTTCCATCTCGAAGCAATAAACGACCACAACCAACTAGTCGCACCCGGCGAACGCGGGCACATCGTAATCACCCGCCTCTTCGGCAAAGGAACACCCATCATCCGCTACACCGGCATGGACGACTGGATCACCCTCAGCGACAATGAACACTGCAGCTGCGGCCTCAAAAGCCCAATTCTAAAAAAACCTGTTGAAGGACGCATGCGCGCAAATATCATACTGCCTAACGGCAAAGTATTCCCACCAGGTGCATTCTGCTTCATATCACCAGTACTCCACGAGCTAAACACCTACAAAGTCAAACAATTCCAAATCGTACAAAAGAAAATAGACGAAATACAAATCCTCCTTGTCATAGACAAAGATCTCCGCACCATCGGCCCTAGTTTCACCAAAATAGCTGAGGAAATACGCAAAAAATACCAAGAAAAAACCGGGCCAACTGTCACTATAACCGTCACAGAAGTCCCTGAAATAAAAGGAGATAAAAAATCAAACAAACCCGCACCCATCGTAATCTCACATGTCCAACCCAATGAAGCATACAAAACACTCGATCAACCCTAAAACCTAATCTTTATAATACACCATAGGATAGACCACCGCTGATCTTCATGACATATGAAACACTCAGAGTAACTACTACCAATTATGCAGCACACATACTCCTTAACCGGCCTGAACGGCTCAACTCATTCGACCTGAAACTCGGAGAAGAACTCTACCAAATACTCCGCGACAGCGCACAAAATAAAAACATACGAGCCGTGGTAATCCAAGGAACTGGTAAGGGATTTTGCGGCGGGGGAGATGTAAAAGAAATGCACGCTGCAGCAAATAAATCACAATTCCTCCGTGATCTCACACGCGCCATACACCGCTGTGTCATCGAACTACACACCATGGAAAAACCGGTCATCGCTGCGGTAAACGGCGCAGCATTCGGTGCTGGACTTTCACTCGCATTAGCCTGCGATATCATCATCGCTGTAGACACCGCACAATTTGGCACCGCCTTCATAGGAATCGGTCTTGCCCCTGGTTGTGGTACACAATTTTTCACCCAACTCGTCGGCTACCACAAAGCATGTGAATACATACTTACATCAAAAACATT
>CAZRMY010000141.1:0-4344 GCA_964601295.1 uncultured Thermoplasmatales archaeon
TTAAAATGATTACAAAAAAATGATGGAGTGTTGTACGGGGTTGACGCGTAGTTGCATTTATGTTAGTTTCTTGGCTAAGCTTTCTGCTAAAATCTGCGATGAAATAACTACCATGGGCACGCCGATACCCGGGTGGTTATAATGACCAGTGAAATATAGATTTTTCACTTTTTTACTTTGATGCCGTGGTCTGAACACCGCGGTTTGTTTTAACGTATGCGCTAAGCCTAGCGCTGTTCCTTTAAACGCGTTATATCGTTGAGAAAAATCATTATGCGCAAATATACGCTTCACAAGGATATGATCACGGATATTCTCTCCAGCAAGCTCTTCCATGTGTGCAATAGTTATATCAAAATAGTGCTCCCGAATGTCGTCTGTATCCTGTAATCCAGCAGCAACGGGGACTAATATAAACACATTTTCACAGCCTTTTGGTGCCGTAGTTGGATCTGTTTTTGAAATACAGGAGACATAGTATGAATAATCCGCGGGCCACTTTGGATGTTTAAAGATGTCATCAAAATGGTCCACCCATTTTGGATGGAAATATAGATTATGATGCAAAAAGTTCTGTAGTTGTTTATCTAACCCTAAATATAACAGATACGCAGACGGGGCTATCTTGCGTTTATCCCAGTATCCCTGTGAATATGATCGATATTTTTTATCATACAGCTGTGTATCCGCCCAGGCATAATCCGCGTTTACCACTACCACATCGGCATCGTATGAATCCTTACTGGTTTCTACCCCTGTAGTTTTACCATTAGTAATAGTTATGTGTTCCACTGGCTCATTAAACACAAAGGAAACATCTTGTTCTTGTGCTAAAGTATAGAATGCCTCAACGAGTTTGCCCATACCACCTTGTGGAAACCAAACTCCAAGATTAAAATCAACATGCGACATCAACGAATATAATGCTGGGCTATCGTACGGGCTGCCACCGAGAAACACAATCGTGTACTCTAAGATCTTGCGTATTTTTTCGCTTTTAAAATATCTAGAGGCATAGCTATCCAGCTTGTCAAACATATGCAGTTTTGTGCCCTCAAAAATGAGTTTTGGTTTAAAAAAATCTGTAAGATGACGGTAATCCTGGTAGATAAAATCCTTCATCGCAATATCATACTCATACTGTGATTTATCTAAATATTCATGCATTTTCTGTTTTGCACCAGGTTCCAAGCTTTCAAATAAATCCATATTTTGTGCGATATCTGCGGATATATCAACTGTGTCATCGACATCAAAAAACACGCGATATGATGGATCAAGTCGCACTAAATCCATGTACTCCTCAGGACGTTTATCAAATTCTGCAAAGAATTTTTCAAATACATCAGGCATAAGATACCATGACGGACCCATGTCAAAGGTGAATCCATCTTTTTTCCATACGGAGGCACGTCCACCAGGTTGTTCATTTTTTTCTATGACCGTGACTTTATGTCCCTGTTTTCCAAGGAGAGCTGCAGCAGCAAGGCCACCAAATCCCGCCCCAACGACAACAACATTTTGTTCCTTCACTGTTTCACATCCTTATTTTTTTTAGTTCCGGTTATCCATCGGTTTTTAAAGTAAATATAGACCATACCATAGAAGGATAACATAGAAAAATTATAGAAGAAATCTTCAAATGGTATAGTGATAAATCGTCCATTCCATAACCCATCACCACCCCAGATAGCAATAGGATTATAGTACACAACAATCAAAGAGGTAAGAAGATAATTAAAAATGATGAACGGAATAAATGAAATGAGGATATAGAACCAGAAATTCCGTGATTGTAATACTTGTGGATACCATGTTGCGGCAATAATAAAAAATGCGGCCACTGAACACAGTGCCAGAATGGTATAGTCTTGATGGTAAAACATCAATCCACCAATAATAAATATAATTGCAAGTAAATAGTATATCCATTTCTGAAAAAATATTGTTTTATCCGGAATGAAATACATTAAATTTTCATAAATAAAAATACAGGCAAACGGAACCGTAATGAAAAAGAGGATTTCTTCGATCGGGAGATTTACAATAGTTATACCGCTGAGAAATGCCTCATTAAACCACCAGTCACCACGAGCAGTTACGAAAATGTCCCAGATAATATACGCGGTTCCAACTATAGCAATTGAAGCAAATAAGGGTTTGTAATATTTATAGTATTTAAATTTCCAGGTAAACGATAGTAACAAAGGGAACAGAATGATAAGAAAATCTAAGATCAGATAGTTAATAAGGATATGAATCAACCTCCACTGATAACAAGAACTATTTTTTCTTTATAAATCTTGTTTATAGTTCACCCTTTTAGTCTTTTAACTCACAATTACGGTAGTAATGTATACCGATAGTGATAAGGGTACTAAGAGGAGTGCTACAGCATTTTTTATTGCATAACGAGTTGCATCTTCTCGTTTCACCGGATGTATTACGACACTATACACTGCCACAAGAGTAGGTATGAAAGATAACAACAGAATATACCAGAAATTAACAATGTCATTCATCCAGTCAAGATACGCAAGTGCTCCATAATAGATATTAGCACCAAGGAACAATCCTAATAACACAAGAAAGGTAAACCGTCTTCCTTTGGCTACCACAAGATTATTTTTTCCACCGTGAATATCAGCTTCTTTATCAGGGATTTCAAAACTAAGAATGGTGGTGAGACCATAGATACCGAGGGGAATAGCAAATAGGACAATTGATACATCAAGTGTTTTTGTTAAAATGAGATAGCCCCATCCTGGGAGCATAAGTCCTGCGAGAAAATGAGGGAGCTCGCCAAGCCCACGATACACTAGTTTAAATGGTGGTGCAGAATAAAACCAACAAAAGAAAATGGCTACCCCGATGTATCCTATCACCCAAACCGGCAATGAAAACAACGAAACAAAAAGTACCGTGAGAACAAGTGCTAAACTAAAAAGTATAAGTGAGGCCCATTTAGCAGATGGTAACAGTTCCGGGTGAGCGATTAACACACCGCTTCCACCGGAGAAACCAAATTGGTTATTATGTTTATCAGCGTTATAATCAAAATAATCATTGGCAAAAGATGCTGCAATTTCAATACATAGAAGAATAATTAATCCCCAGAGGAATGGTGTGAGATCAAATGAGGTGCCGGTTACTACCGCAAATAGTGAACCGAGCACAAAAAATGGGATTAATGCCATTCCAATGTTTAATCGAGTTAATTTTATGATCTCAAATGTGTAATGTGTTCCCATGAGGCGACCTTTTTATTTTTAATTTGTTATGATACGGTAGTTTATAATAAAGATTATTTTATATTATTTTTGGACAGATTCATATTTTTTATGTGCATATAAAAAACCGAAGCATACGCCTGAATGGGGGGTGCTTTTTTGGTGGTGTACTGAATGAGCGTTTAGCACTCGTTGCATGTATTTGCTTTGTGGGCGGTATTTGATTTTTAAACGATGATGAAAAAAAGTGTCATGAACTAAGAAATAGCCTATGCCGTACATCATGATGCCGAGGCCAAAATAGACGCGGTAGTCGAAATTGTTTAAGGCACCGGTAAGAATCAACAGGAAAGATGCAATGCTGAAGAAAAGGCCGTATATATCATTTTTTTCAAAACGACGCTTGGTATATCGGTGGTGATCTTCGTGGAGATACCAGCCGAAGCCATGCATAACATATTTGTGTAAAAACCAGGCGACACCTTCCATGAAAAAGAAGGTGACTATGATAATAATCATACCTATAACAATATCTGTTATTTGCATATACTCTTCTCCCACATATCACGGATGTTATGAAATTTCGACATGACTATATTATACTTGTGATAGGTGTGGTACCGCTGATTGAGAACAATACAGTGGGGAGTATTTTGTTTTATGGGGATCAATGATATTTGCTAGGGTAGTGGTGAGAATCTGGGTGATTAACGGTTTTACTTTCCATTCGTAGACTACAAAGGGATGTTTGTATATTTGCTCGGCGGTCCAATGGTACATTTCAGAGGCAGTTTTCACGGATATGAGATATCTTTTTGGTATGTATGAATATCCTTTTTCGGCTATCATCTGCCACTGGCAATATCGGTTGATTTGTGCCTGAATGAACGCTGTGAAAGCCCCTGGATGTTCCTTTGTGTATTCGTATTGTAACGAGGTTAATTGATATTTATCCAATTCAGCATCCGGAAAATACCTTCGATCATAATCAAGATCCTCAGCAATATCTCGGATAAAATTTATGTATTGCATGGCTCTACCAAGATATCGGGCGTAGTAGAGTGCTTTATCTGGGAGATCCATAACCCGGGACATCATCAGACCTATGACCTCA
>CAZRMY010000142.1:0-4323 GCA_964601295.1 uncultured Thermoplasmatales archaeon
TCTCTCTTCTTGTTCGTTGATTCTACCTTACTCATTACAGCTTCGGTCACATTAACACCTCAAACGGCATGTAAGCCGTATCCTGGTCATATACATAAACATTTGGTATATATAGTATATAACTCCGAGGAGATGTGTTGATAATCTAGTAAATTATAAGAATACTCATTGTGTTGCTGCACCTGAAAAAGTGAGGTGGTAGCTATGGATATTGATATTAATTTGCTATTGGCACCAGTAGGCGGTGGAATTGCGTTACTTGTTGCGTTGTTGCTGTATTTTAATGTTAAAAAACAAAGCCCGGGTAATCAGAGAATGCAGGAGTTAAGTGGCGCTATTCGAGAGGGCGCGATGGCCTTTCTAAAAAGCGAGTATAAGGTGCTTATTATTTTTGTTGTCATCGTTACCGTAGTTCTTTTTGCTGCGTCTTTTATTGAAGGAAGTAATATGCATTGGGGGTTGTCTGTCGCGTTTATTGTTGGTGCATTGTTTTCTGCGTTGACAGGTAATATTGGTATGCGTATTGCCACGCTTTCAAATGCGCGCACTGCAGAGAGCACAAAAAAAGATGTTAGCAAAGGGTTAAGTGTCGCGTTCTCCAGTGGTGCAGTTATGAGTATGTGCGTGGTTGGATTGGGCGTGTTTGGTATCTGGATGTTGTACACAGTTTTTTATGATCCAACAAATGTTATGCAGACGACAAGTATTTTGTTTGGATTTGGATTTGGCGCATCTTCTATTGCATTGTTTGCTCGTGTCGGCGGTGGAATCTATACAAAATCTGCTGATGTAGGTGCTGATCTTGTGGGGAAAGTCGAAGAAGGTATTCCTGAGGATGACCCGCGGAACCCAGCGGTTATCGCTGATCAGGTTGGGGATAATGTTGGCGATGTGGCTGGTATGGGTGCTGATTTGTTTGAATCATATGTCGATTCGATTATTGCCACTATGGCGTTAGGTGCTGTTGCGAGTGGTTTTGCGTTAACTACGTATGGGTCAAACGCGGTTATTCTACCGATTATCATCGCGGTTATGGGTATTTTCGCATCTATTATTGGGACCTTGGTTATTTATATTGGTAAGGGTAAAAACATTTATAGTGCATTACGAAACGCGTTGTTTGTAACCACATTTTTAACAGCGGTATTTGGTGCTGCAGCGGTTTGGTATTTGCTGGGTACGTTTGATCCCTTTTTTGCTATGCTTGCAGGTTTGATTGCAGGTATTATTATTGGGTTGAGTACGGAGTATTTCACCTCTGAGCAGCGGAAACCAGCGCAGGGTATTGCTAAGGCTTCGCAGACCGGTCCAGCAACTGTTATTATTCAAGGCTTAGTGACGGGTATGATTAGCACTGTGATCCCAATTATCGCTGTGGTTGTAGCGATGCTGGTAGCATATTACTTTGCGGAGTTTTATGGTATAGCGATATCTGCGGTGGGCATGTTAAGTGTGCTGGGGGTATCTCTTGCAACTGATTGTTATGGGCCAGTTGCGGATAACGCGCAAGGGATTGCTGAGATGGCAGGTATGGGCGGTGAAGTCCGTGAGCGTACTGAGTCACTTGATGCAGTGGGAAATACCACTGCGGCTATGGGGAAAGGGTTTGCTATTGGCTCTGCTGCGATTACCTCGCTGGCGTTGATTTTCACGTATATCATCTCTGCTGAAGAAATTGCTACGGCGATGGGTAAGCAAATTGTGATAACGGAGTTGTTGACATTGCAAGATCCACAGTTGGTATCAGGTATTTTTATCGGGGCGATGCTGCCGTTTGTGTTTACCGCGCTTACCATGGGGGCGGTTGGTAAAGCAGCGTATGCCATGGTTGAGGAGGTGAGGTATCAGTTCAAAACATTTAATTTGTTGAAGAGTGATGCTAATAAACCGGATTATGCTCGATGTGTGAAGATTAGTACGAATCGCGCGTTGAAGGAGATGGTTATTCCAAGTGTGATGGCGGTTGTATCACCGATTGTTGTTGGTTTGGTGTTGGGTCCCCAGGGGTTAGGTGGTCTGCTGATTGGGTCTATTGCTACAGGGTTTTTGTTGGCGATTTTTCTGGCGAATGCTGGTGGTGCCTGGGATAACGCGAAGAAATATATTGAATCCGGGAATCTTGGTGGTAAAGGATCAGAAGGTCATAAGGCCACAGTGATAGGTGACACCGTGGGAGATCCTTGTAAGGATACCTCTGGTCCATCGTTGAATATTTTGATTAAGTTGATGTCTATTGTGTCTTTGGTGTTCTTACCCTTGTTTATTATCTTTATGTAAGATGGGGGTAGATAGGTGGAAAATCTAAAATAAGGGTAGTAGTTACAGAGTATCATTTATCTGTTGGAGGTTATGAAAGATATGAAGAAAGAGTTTACAGGTGGAGATATAACCATTACTGTTGACTATGATAAATGTGAAGGCGCTGGGGAATGTGTTACTGCATGTCCGGTGGATATATTTGAAGTAGCCAATGGCAAGGCAGTGTGCTCCAATGTTGAGGAATGTATTGAATGTTGCGCGTGTGTAAACGCCTGTCCCTTTGAGGCAATTGAACACAGTTCATGTTAACCAAAAAGCGCGTATATTTTTTTGTAATTTTTATCATTATTTTTTTGTTGCGAGACAATGGCTGTAAACGGTTTTGACATACGATTTGTTGATTCATGGCCCACAGAGGAAATTGTGAGGTTGTATCAAGCAGGAGGATGGTGGAGTGAAACTGCTGATGCCTCTAACATTCCTGCTTTGATATGTGGGAGTTTTGCATTTGCAGTAGTTGTTGAAAAAACTACGGGTGCTGCAGTGGGCATGGGGCGTGTTCTCTCCGATGGTGTTTCTGATGCGTATATTCAGGATATGGTACTGCTACCACCGTATCGCAATCGTGGCCTGGGAAAACAATTAGCTCATACACTTGTCGAGCACTGTCTTTCACGGGATATTAGATGGATTGGATTAATCGCAGAACCGGGATATGATGGTTTTTATAAATCCGTAGGTTTTAACCGCATGAAAGAATATGTGCCTATGTTGTATGCGTTAGAGGAGTAACTGATGTTTTCTTTGGATGATTTTCGTGCGGTGACACTTGAGGATAAACAACTATTTGATGATCTTTATGAGAAGTATCATCCGTTTCATAGTGATTATATGTTCACAACGATGATTAGTTGGATGCAATACATGGATTACCACTATGCAGAGGTTGATGGTTGTGTTGCTATTATGGTTCATCGTGATAACAAACGATATTTCCGACCGTTAGTGGGTAATCCATCAAAACAGGTTACCGAGGAGTATTTGCGTTTTGCAGGTAACCATGGTTCAGACCCACCACTGGTACTTATTGATGAACCAACAAAAAAGAAGCTTTCTCATATGTTTCCAGAGGTAAGGTTTCGTGCGGATCGGGATTATTTTGATTATGTATATCGTACACAAGATCTGATTTCGTTAGAAGGTTCAGAGTATGCGAAAATACGAAATAAATTAAACAAATTCACCAGACAATACTTGTTCACCGTTGAGCCTGTTACCGAGGATTCGTTATCTGAGGTGAATGCTTTTTTAAACCGCTGGTGTTTGTGGAAGGACTGCGTTAAAATTCCGATGCTTGAGTATGAAAAACGAGCGGTTCTGTATTCTATGGCGCATTTTTTAGAGTTAGAACTTTCAGGCTTGATACTTCGTATTGACGACAATATTGAAGGGTTGTCAGTGTTTGAGCCGATTTCTGATGATACTCTTGTGGTGCATTATGAAAAAGGTATAACTGATTTTGAGGGTATTTATCAGGTTATTAACCAGGAAACCGCAAAAAGTGTTGAGAACCAGTATGCGTTTATCAATCGTGAATCAGATTTAGGTCAACGGGGGTTACGGCAAGCTAAAAAGAGCTACCGTCCACATCATATGGTTAAAGTTTATCATTTAGATCGAAAGTTTTTACCATCTGCCTAGCAGAAGGCGTGATATCACTCATTTTGCGGTACACAGGAGCTGCAGAAGTAGGGGAATACACCACGTTTTTGCATTATTTTGCAGATGCGGCAGGTTTCAGTGGTGACGGTTGTGCTGCCGCCGTTTTCCTTGAGGATTCGTTCTGCTGATGTTCGGATTTCTATAAGGATTTCATTGTCGATTATTTTTATTTTTCCACGTTTCTTTGATAGGTACTGGCAGACTGCAGCCGGGGTGACACCGAGTTTGTGTGCAGTTTCTTTTTGGTTGAGACCGAAATGGTTGATAAGGCTTTCAGCGAATTCTTTGCGGATAACTGGTACACCGTTCCACATCATGTATTCACAGGGTGTTCGAATCATG
>CAZRMY010000143.1:0-4248 GCA_964601295.1 uncultured Thermoplasmatales archaeon
AGTAAAATCAAGCTCAGGGATATCTTCATCACCTGTATACCCCTCAGAGGGTGTATCAAGAAGGGTTAAACCCACTCCAAAATAGGCGATATTTCTTCGGGCAGCCTCTTTGAGATCACTGTGCTCAAAGCGTTCATAATCTTGTATTGATTGATCAAATAAGGCGTTACTTATCTGTTGAATCGCGGTGAAAAACTCGCGTTGCTCTACTGCCTTTAATGTTTCATCAAACTGGATGTGATATAAATGGAGCACGGTATCACTGGTTACAAAAATGGGTATATCCTGGTTTTTCAAAGCAGTATACGGTTCAACAATATCATCAGTATTACCATAATCACGGATCACAAAACCATTGGTTTGTAAAAGATCCAGTTGGCGGTTAGTAAACTGCATCACCGAGTCAACCGCATCAAAATTACTGATATCCTCAACATCCAATGGTAGTGTATACTGGGATGTGCTGGCGTTAATACGCAGCTCATTTGAAGCATAATAGGAGGCAAGCGCATAATCAGGGTTAGAGGTATACGCACTACTCACAGCAGGGATAATAATCAATCCACTACCACCCGTATCCTCCTGCATGCAACCCGAAAAAACCATCGATACAAGTATCACACTAAGAAGTATACATACACATCGTTTACTAGTAATCGTGTTCATATCTTATCCACCAATTAGTTGTACTCCAATAATCTGATGTATAGTACTGTTTATAGTAGATAGCATATATAAACATGGTGAAAACATTAGGGAAACACCAAACAACGATACCTTTTAAAGGAGCTTTCTCTATGTCAGTGTACACAGGATTCATATGGTATTAGACAACCTTGGTTCATCACTTAAACAAACCATAAAAAAAATCGCCAACGCTGTACATGTTGATGCAAAACTCATAAAAGAAATAGTCAGAGACATCCAACGAGCATTACTACAAGCAGATGTAAACGTCAAACTCGTTATAGAATTAACCAAAAAGATAGAACAACGTGCCTTAGAAGAAAAACCACCTGCAGGGATGAACAACCGAGAACACGTCATACGCATCGTCTACGACGAACTCGTCAACATCATCGGTGATTCCCGGGAGCTTCCCATAAAAAAACAAGTTATCATGATGGTCGGATTATACGGCCAAGGGAAATGCGTTCATGGAGAAACCGAAATAATTCTCGACTCTGGAGAGATACTAAAAGTAAAGAACTTATACAAAAAGTTATCAGAAAAATATATTGAACAACCTCTAGCAGATGGCGCCATAATTGATATTTCTCATGAATCATTACAGGTGCCTTCGTTCAATCCTATCCTATTAAAAACTGAGAATAAAAAAGTATCTTATCTTTGGAAATTAAAAGGAAAAAATCTATTGCAGGTCCAACTTGATGCTGGAAATGATTTATCCGTAAAAGTAACACCCGAACATCCGTTTTATGTATTAAGAAACGGCTTGCTAATTCAGTCTCGTGCCGACGAATTACAACCCGATGACACCATTGCGGTTCCCCGAAAATATACCACAATTCCTATAACACACGATTTTTTTGACACACTAAAAAAACTTGATTTAGATATTGTGCTCAATCCCAAAAAAGCTAAAGCAGATATTTATTCTAAATATAACACACTTATTGAAGCCCTAAATCATAACAAAACCCTTCATCGAAATTATTGCAAATTCACTATTAATCTAAACAAAGGACGAATACCTATCTCACTTGTTGACAAAACAACACTTTCCGATCATCTAACTATCAAACTGTATAATTCTAGGAAAATAATTCAATTCCCACGATTTTTAACACCGGAATTAGCTGAATTTATAGGCTATTTTATTGGTGATGGACATTTAACTGATAAATACCTTGAAATTACTTCTGCAGACAATGAAATAATTCATAGAATAAAAGACCTCGCTCACAAGTTATTTGATATCACTCCAAGTATCAAAAAAGACAAAAGATCAAATGTGTACAGGATCAATCTTGCCTCGGTCACATTAACTGAGATTTTTAAACACGTGTTTAATTTCAACTCTGGTAAAAAGGGCACACAGCTTCATATCCCCTCCGCTATTCTCTCAGCCAACAACAACATAGTAGCAAAGGTACTACAGGCGTATTTTGATTGCGATGGATCTATATGCAAAACGTATCGATTAATTGAGCTAATCTCAGAAAGTGAAAGGTTAATACAGCAGGTGAATTTATTATTAAAAAGATTTGGAATATTCTCTGGTATATCTAAAAAATATGTTCACTCAAAACCATATTGGAAGTTAACAATTGAAGCTCGATACGCTGAATTGTTTGACAAAAAAATTGGGTCCCGTATCCAAAAAAAGAAAGAGCGGCTAACAAATTTTACACAGATGGGTATCAGACAAGGCTGTGGAAAGCATGATATGATCCCACTTGGCCAAGTATTAAAAGATTTACGTAAATCACTGGGTTTTTCAATAGGACAGATCCAGCAATCGATATGCAGCTATGGTATTTACGAAAAAAAAGGTAAAATTTCCCGAGAAAATCTCATTAAACTGGTTGATTTTTACAACATCGCTGGTGAGTCCGGTCGTATATCAACTTATCTTAAGCTCGTTCAAGAAAACAGAAACCCCTATACGCAGTATAGTCATAATCAGACAAACGCTGTCTTGTACCATTTTAGTAAAAATAACTTTACAGAGGAAAATAGTCAAGGGGTCACCGTTCTAACTAAAAAAGGTGAAAAACTTCTTAACAAACAGCAGTGGTTTGACGTCCAATCTACATTAGAGTTACTTAAGAATCTTGCTTATTCGGACGCATGCTGGGCAGGAATCAAAAAGATAGTACCTATAAAATCACCAGAGTATGTATACGATTTAACTGTTGAAGACAACCATAATTTTATTGCTAATGGAATTATTGTACACAATACAACAACCTGTGGAAAATTAGCAGCTTTTTTCAAGAAAAAAGGCCTCCGCCCCGCCTTAATAGCAGGAGATGTGCATCGCCCTGCAGCATATGATCAATTAAATCAGATAGCAGAGCAGGTTAAAACCCCGTTTTATGGTGATAAAAAAGCAAACGATGCAGTAAAAGTCATAAAAGAAGGCCTGGAGAAATTCAAACGATCCGCAGATGTCATAATAGTTGATACCTCAGGACGACATAAACTTGAAGATGACTTAATCAATGAAATGAAAAATATTTTCAAAACTACTCGCCCCCAGGAGAAACTATTAGTTATGGATGCAGCGATGGGGCAGCAAGCGGGTTCACAGGCGAAAGCATTTCATGATGCAATTGGTATCACCGGTATTGTACTCACCAAACTCGATGGGACTGCAAAAGGTGGGGGTGCACTTAGTGCTGCAGCACAAGTAAACGCCCCGATAGTGTTTATTGGGACCGGTGAACATCCTGGTGATTTTGAACGATTTGACCCCGCAGGTTTTATCTCACGGCTCCTGGGTATGGGTGATCTGAAAGCGTTACTGGAAAAAGCCGAGGAAAGTCTGAAAGGCAAAGATGCAGAAAAAACCGCTCGGCGGATTATGTCTGGGAAATTCACCCTGCATGATATGTATGATCAAATGGATATGCTCTCAGGTATGGGACCGTTATCTAAAGTAACCGAACTACTACCCGGGGGTTTCTCCGGTAAATTAAAAGATGTTGATGTCGATGACACGCAACATAAACTCCAGCGATTCCGGGTTATCATGGATTCAATGACTGAGGAAGAAATGAGTAACCCAGATATCATTCGTGCCTCACGTGTCCGTCGTATCGCCCGGGGTGCAGGCATGGAAAACCGTGATGTCAAAGAGCTGTTAAAATATTATAATATGACAAAAAAAATGATGAAAGGATTTGCGGGTAACCGGAAAATGCGTAAAAACCTCATGCGGCAGCTGCAATTCGGCAAATAATGAGGGAGCCGTTGTGTTTTATAACCGCGAACAGCTGATCGCACATGGCGTTACTGAGGAAGTACAGAAAAAACGCCGTGATCTCCTTGATATTTTTACTGCTGCTCTTGAATCAGTAAATCCATATTATACCGTAAAAAATTGTTTTAACCATAACACAATAAAATTAGGGGCCAAAGAAATTGAGCAAAAAAAATATCAGAATATCTACGTAGTCGGCTTTGGTAAAGCATCAGCGGGGATGACTCAAGCAGTACTCGATAGTGTACCCATTAAAAAAGGGGTGATTATAACCCATGATTCAGAAGCACGTGTCATAG
>CAZRMY010000144.1:0-4153 GCA_964601295.1 uncultured Thermoplasmatales archaeon
TATGGTTCAGTAGAATTAATAAAGCAAAACACTGATGAAAATTTTGAGCAAACACAATCAAAAATAGATATCACGATACCCAAAGAAACCTATACGTTTATCCAACATGCAGTAGATCTTTTTTTTAGCACAAAAAAACAGATTTTCAAAAACAGGATCAACGCAGACAAAATACGGGACTGCCACGGAGATCTCCACTCAGGTAACATTGTCGTTGATGATGACATCTGCATTTTCGACTGCATTGAATTCAATAAACGCTTCAGATACATCGACGTAGCCGCAGATATCGGTTTTCTAGCAATGGATCTGGATTTTCTTAATCACCCCTATCTATCAAGCTATCTAATTCAACAATATCACGTATTAAGCAAGGACACAACACTGGGAGAAATATTGAATTTTTATAAATCATATCGTGCATATGTACGAGGTAAAGTAACGGGTTTTAAACTTGATGATTCACATATCGAGCAACAAGAAAAAAAAGATATTATTACGTTGGCCTCAAACTATTTTGCATTATCGCGATACTATGCTGCATTGTTTTCATTAGAGGTCACACTACATAACACGCCACTATTATTTGTCTTAACCGGCCTCAGCGGCACAGGGAAAACCACCTTAGCATCAAAACTTGCTGTGGATTACAATGCACAAGTAATTAACACTGATAAAGTACGCAAAGAGCTCCAAGGTATAGATAAATACGAACCGCATCATGACCCTTATGGAAAAGGTCTTTACACCGCTGAAAAAATACATGCTACCTATCAGAACGTTATCGACCGTGCAGAAGAACTACTCAAGCAAGGAAACCATGTGGTTTTAGATGCCACATTTCAGAAAAAACAATTCCGCGATATGGCCAGAGATATTGCGAAACGCTATCAAGCACATCATTTGTTAATAGAGATAACCTGTCCAGACAATCAGGTGAAAAAACATTTCAGAGAACGAGAACAACAAAAATCAGTCTCAGATGCCCGCTGGGAAATATATGTGCAACAAAAGAAGACCTTTGAACCGGTGACCACAGATGAACAGGCATTAACGTTTCCCATGGATACAACCAGTTATCGTGATCGTATGGCTCTGTTTAATTCAATTTTAGCACGAATTTCTGAGGAATACGAATGAACATTAGCGGATATACCATTGATTTTGATGCAGCTATTAATCAGATCAAGAAAAAATCAAACTGCGCTTTAGCTCTACAACTGCCCGAGGGGCTCAAATCAGTCGCCACACGGTTGGCTAACTATTTAGAAGAACATGCACAGTGTACGGTATACATTATAGCGGATCCATGTTTTGGTGCTTGCGATCTTGCGGATGCTAAACTCTCTGCGCTACCAATTGATTTGATTCTACAAGTTGGTCATTTGCCAATTCCCCTGGGTGAAACCGGTGTGCCAACTCTATTTGTTACTGCGAAAGTACATTGTAATTTATCAAAAATTAGCGGGCATCTAGCTAGCAAGCTTATCGGAAAAAACATTGGTATTGTTACTACCGCGCAATATCTACATCTTCTACCAGAGTTAAAAAAATATTTACAAAACCATGGTTTCACACCCGTGATACGGAAGGGAGATACCCGTGTTGCTGCTGAAGGACATATACTGGGTTGTAATTACTCGTCAGCAACATCTATTGCAGCAGAAGTTGATTCCTTTGTTTATCTTGGCAGTGGGATGTTTCATCCGTTGGGTGTTGCATTAGCTACCACTAAACCAGTTATAACCGCTGATCCTGCTACGGGTAAAATACAGCAAAAAGAATTAGAAGAGCTCAAAGATGCTACGCTGCGGCAACGCTATGGGGCTATAGTACGTTCTAAATCAGCTAAAATTTTTGGGATTTTAATTGGATTAAAACCTGGTCAACAACGAATGAAAATCGCCGAGAGTACACAAAGAATCCTTACAAGCCAAAAAAAGCAATCGTATCTACTATTTATTGACTGTTTGTCCCCTGAGATACTGGATAATTTCAAAGGTATCGATTGTTTTGTTTCAACCGCATGTCCACGTTTAGCTATCGATGATTATGCGCGATACAACACGCCTGTTTTGACACCTGTTGAACTTGAAATAGCTCTTGGGTTAAAATCATGGGATGACTATCATTTTGATGAAATAACCTCCTAGCATTTTTCAACCGTATTGTCTTTAAAGTTTAACAAAAGTTTTTATGCTGTATATGACTGACAACTGTGTTTATGAATTGCCTATCAGTAAACTGTACATCATTGGATGAGCTTCTAGGTGGTGGCCTTGAAAGTGGGGTTATGACTCAGATTTACGGTGAAGCAGGAACGGGTAAAACAAACGTGTGCCTACAAGCAACTCGCGAGTGTATACTCGAAGGTAATAAGGTTGCTTTTATAGACACTGAGGGAGTTTCTTTTGAACGTCTCAGACAGATATGCCCTAGCCAGAGTTATAAAAAAATTCTTTCAAAGCTTATGTTGTTTACTCCACACACATTCGATGAACAAGAAACTGTTATCAAAAAAGCAACTGCATATGATGATGTTGCCTTAATCGTTATAGACACCATCAATATGTTATATCGATTAAGCTTTGAACAAGATGATGAAGGAACAAATCGTTCTCTAATCAGACAAATGGCTGATTTGCAGCTAACCGCACGAAAAAATGACAGCTATATCTTAATTACTAGTCAGGTGTACACCGCAGAAAACGGTGAGATTAAACCTTTTGCTGGAAGAGGAATTGAGCATATTGTTAAAACCATCCTTCGTTTAGATCGCATAGGTGCTAATAGACGGCGTGCAACCTTGATTAAACATCGCTCACAACCAGAAGATTCAACAGCGACATTTATGATAACCTCAGATGGACTTAAATAATATTCTAAATGTACAAGGTAGCGTGCCGTGCGTTTAGGTGTATACTATTTTAGTTCAGTAACCGTAGTAACACCGGAAAGTGAGTACAGATTTTTTTAATGATTTGATGTGTAACTTGATGCTTCATCATCACTTGATTCTGGGGTATTACAATAGGCAGCGGCTCAGACCATTCGCTTTCTGCATCATACACATCTTTTGCTTTAACACGGATTTCATAATCCCCCTGCTCGCCCCAGGTATGATTCGTTTCGCAGGATCCACCAGAGTCATACGGGCCAAGCCATCCGCTATCAGTACCATCACCCCAGTCAAACAGATAATAGACGATTTCACCATCAGGGTCAGTTGCTGCACTTGTAAAGGTATACTCAATATCAGGGTTTCCCTGTTTAGGCCCAGAGGGTTTCAATGGTTGATCCGGCTGCTGATTACCCATCGTTAATGCTTTTATACAGAAATTTGCGGTATTGTTGAACTCGTATAAATCCATCCATGTTGTTCCATCCTTGTAATAACTCTGTCCAGGTTCTGCGTATGATTCCACAAGCGTGCGTGTTGCAGTGCTCCCTAGTAATACTGGCACCTCAGATGTGCGATCATAAGGATGCCCTCCATCAGATAATTCAACATAAATGTAAAAATCATCGTCAACTGGTAACCCAACGGATGTTTCAAAATCGATAGTATGAAATCCGGTATATCGCAGGAAGCCTGACGAAGTGATAAGGTCATCGCGAAGGATATTATTCTCGAAGCGATCGTATACGGTAACGGTATATGACACGTTGTCTGCAGCAGTAAAAAAACTTACCCCCGTCAGAAAGTGATTGTCTGAAGCCGTAAACGCGTTAAATGCTTCCGTGGTATCTGTTTTGGTATCACGCCAACCATGATAATCATGATAATAAATATACTCATAAGCTAAGGGTTCGACCTGCTGAAAAGAAATCGCTCCCATCTCTGGATGTCTGCCACAATGCTTATCATAAAAGGATATCCAAAAACACCCATCGTTTCCCCAGGATGAACCCCAACTGTTTTTACACAGCCACGCGCCATCCAAGGGTGCTTGCGTGTTAAGATTATCATTCCACCCAATGATTGCTATCGCATGATTAGGATCCAACGAATTTGAAGGAGGCTGATAATGAATATAATTATCAATAAAATCACTGTCATAACACATACATGTTCCCATAGCCCCATAGGTCATTATCTGATTTTTAATGATATCAATTCTCTCCAGATTATCACCAATTGTATACCATTCAA
>CAZRMY010000145.1:0-4118 GCA_964601295.1 uncultured Thermoplasmatales archaeon
ACTCCTGGATAGTCCGTGAATACACCCAATCTCCATGATCAAAATAGCTCCCAAGGTTAAACGGGCATCCTGCACCGATGCCTCGCTGCCAGCTGCCTTTTGGAGCGGGATCCTGAATACTGGGTGTTATGTTTCCTTCATCACCCAGGTAATCAAAGCTTAAACGCGTGGGTTTATCCGGATTGTAATATGGACCATTGATCAACCAAGAGCCAATGTATGAAATCGGGGTAACCTCAGGATCATATATCAATCCATCAATAGGAGTGCCATCGGCATGAGTGAATCGGGCGGTAAACCCATGTTCTCCCATCCACTCCGAGACCTTGAGTAACAGCCGGTTTTCTCCTTTTACTAGAGACACATTAATTTTTGTCATATCTGCCGTAAACTCGCCATATCGATTATCAACAAGGATTTCCTCGCCATTCAGCCACACCCGTGCTCCATCGTCATAACCAAGCCAGAGCTGGCATTGTTCAGCATCTTCGGCGTGCACCCTAGCAAATGCGTAACAGACGCCATAATCTGCATCATCACAGTATTCTGCAAGATTAACATACGGGCTCCCCGCGTTGTAGACCGTCCATGTTTTATCTGCGAGAACATCACCTGCATTAGGGTTAATACTGGATTCATTGACGCCTAAATAATTGGTGAAAAGATACTCATAAAAGTATTCAGATGAATCTTGGTGAAATCCATGTAAAAGCCAACTGCGAATAAATGGTGCCTCAGGTGGGTGTTCCGCAGGGTCACTTAAACGATACTGTAGATCATCAAAACCCGTGTTATTCTGGTCAGTTATTCGCACGGAAAACAAGTAGTCTCTGCCGCCTTGACTGATTTTACATAACAGCTGATTCCACCCAGTTGATAAAACTACATCGGCGGTGTACCGATCTTTCACCCAGCTGCCATACCGATCGTTATATAACACTACTTCACCGTTTAGCCATAATTTATGACCATCATCACTTCCCACATGCAACCGAGCATCCCTTGTCGTAGGACTATAAATATACACATGTGCATAAGAAGCGGACTCCGTCGGCCGGGTACCAAAATGATGGCCGCCAGAATAGCTATGCGCGCATACTTGCACAAAATGTTGACCAAGAGTTAATGTAGCAAGGTAATCCTGTGCAGTAGTATCATATCCACTATCAAAACGTGTAACATCATCACCATACACCCGGTTAAGATCTATCACCATATCATACCAGTCTTCTTCAACATATTCCACGCCTCGCCATGGTTGTGTGAGTTCACCGGTGCGATACGCATGTGTTTTTGCTAGATAGCTGTTCACGAGCTCTGCTTCATTATTATAGGTTAGCATATATGCGGCGATGCGGCCAACGTAAACTTCTGGGCCCATATCACCCAACTCACCTGCCTCATGCACATCATAAATGCCATCATCGTTAGAGTCCTGCCAGAAGCCATCAACATCCATATAATAAAGATCACAGGGGAAAACCGAGCCCGATACCTCCGCCCATGCTGCAACAATATCCCCAATGAAAAGAAAACCTCTGATGCTGCGAGCATATTGCGTAGCAATTATTGATTTAATGTCCTCAGGGGAACCTCCCGTAACAGTAAATACCTTGACACAATACCCTTCTATTTCAAGATCAAAAATGTATTGATCCAGCCGTTCGGTGATCTCTTGATATAACGCTGCATCCACTAAAATAAGCAGTGTATGATTAGGATCACTCGCCGGACATTCACCACCATATACGTTCTGGTATATCAGTTGTGTATACGGATGATGTTCCTTATACTGCGTATACGTACCCGGGAGCTCACCATTTGGTGACATCCATTCAAGACTAGTGATATATCGACCATCCTGATCAGCAGCACTATCAGAATGAAACATAGGATGGGAATCTATCTGTGATGAGAAGGTTCCCTTAATCACTGTAGATGGAAGCGTAAGTAAAATAATCACACATACAACAGCCAGTAACCGTAAAACTGATGGTTCCAACCAAGCTCTCAACGCTTTTATCAACTAGTATTCCCCCAATAATGATACATATAATCTCCTATTTAACAGTTATCTTGCATTGTTAGTCAAAGCGAAAAATCGCATATTTGCTATAGGTTAGACAAAGGTAATTCTGATCTAAAGACAACATCCTTATCAAAAGTACCTCACCCATTTTATGTTAAAATATCCTAAATTGGTGAACTATAAAGTGATATACGGAAAAATGTAAAAAAAACAACAATATTTAAATATGGTAGCTGACATAGATATATATTACATATAAATCAGGGGGTAACATATGAAAAAAATACTTACAGTACTCTTACTTGGAGTGCTAGTTTTAAGTGGGATTGGAGCTGCAACTACATCGCTACACAAATCAGCTACAGCAAGTACGGCTGTAGAAACGATTTCTTTTGCCAACCAACCGAAAATAACCGATAAAGATGAGTACATCACACTATCCTATACGGGATGTAATGATATCTCAGATATACCTCATCATCCGATGCTGCCGTTATACCGCCAAACCTTTACGTTTTCACGAAATGTTCAGATACACGAGGTTACTTGTGAAATCAACGATTTACAAGAGATGGTAGTTTCAGGGGAGATAGAGCCTGCACCTGAGGCATTACCACGGTCATTTGCTGCAAAAGGGATTTCACCTGAGATATCCAAGGATTCAAAGATTTATAACAGTGAGGAAATGTACCCTGGAGAGTGGTACAGCTATGCAATTCGATGTGGGGTAAACAAAAATAATGTTCCCACAACGTTTGTCACCGTTGAAATATATCCTGTACGATATCAGCCTTTAAAAAACACTATTTCTTATGTGAAAACTGCAGACATACATATATCCTATATTGACCCAGGGTATGCTCCGCAGAACACTGCAGATTCATATGATTTGCTTATAATTGCTCCTGAAACGTTTTCGTCGCAATTACAAGAGCTCATCGAGCATAAAGAATCAGTAGGTGTGTCAACAAAACTAATTACTCTTGAAGAAATATATGATCAATACACTGGCCGAGACGCACCAGAGCAGATCAAATATTGTATCCTCAACGAGGAAGAAACCTATGATATCACGTATGTTATGCTTGTTGGTGGGCTTAAAAACAAGCTATTTGCCAAGGATAAAGATCATACTAATTACGGGGTAAATGCCTGGTATGTACCGGTTCGTTATGCCCATGTTCATGAAAGCTCGGAGAAAAGCACGCTTTCAGATTTGTACTATTCTGATCTTTACAAATATAATGAGACAAGTATGGAATGGGAGTTTGAGGATTGGGATCAAAACGGTAACGGCATTTTTGCTGAAGGATCCATGGTTGTTGGAAAAAGCGATGTTATTGATCTATCACCAGATGTATTTTATGGGCGTCTTGCCGTGCGAAACTCCCGTGAGCTCAAAACGGTTATCAGGAAAATAACAACATATGAGTCAAGTGCGACTGAGGATAAAGCATGGTTTAAAAACATGGTGGTTGTGGCTGGAAAAACATTCGGTCTTGTTAACGACACTATTCCTGATGGAGAATATGTGTGCAACACCGCATTGGATTACATGGGTGATCTTGTAACACCGGTTAAATGCTATGCATCCAACAATGACACGGGTGGATTACGTCCGATACCTGATGACATTAGAACGGCTATAATGGATGGCGCTGGATACGTCAACTTTGAAGGACATGGCAACCCCGTTCGATGGGATACCATCTGGGCTGATGGTTCCTATGATAATCACGATTGGGCGGGTGGTATTAGTATATACGAGTTTTGGAAATTATTCACCGGTAAAAAACTTCCTATAGTCATTGTAGGCGGCTGCCATAATGGTTTGTTTAATGTAACTCTTGTGAAAACATTATTATCTATGAACCTGGGTCAAGACCACTGGTATTGGACGCATGGTAGCCCTGCAGCAGAATGTTTCAGCTGGCAGCTGGTCAGCCTCCCCTATGGTGGCGCTATCGCCTCCACGGGGTGTACCGGGTATGGCATGGGTGGAGCAGGTCCGGTCTCACGGAGTGCTGAACTTGAGGCAAACTTTTTCTACCAGATCGGGCAAAACGATGTCACCAACGCTGGAGCTGCT
>CAZRMY010000146.1:0-4113 GCA_964601295.1 uncultured Thermoplasmatales archaeon
TGCACATCGAAGAGGTCAACGCGCTGAACGTCTATCCGGTGCCGGACGGCGACAGAATGATTGTTATTGCACCGTCGTCATTTTCCGATGTCCTGCAACCGTTTATTGAATGGAAAAATCAGATGGGCATCCCTACGGAGGTATTGAATGTTTCATCAAATAAAGAAACACCTCAGCCGGCAGAGATAAAAACATGGATAGCAGAGTATTACTCATTACATGATTTAACGTATGTTTTATTTGTTGGTGATCATGAACAAGTTCCAACCTTTGAACTTACTTTTTATAACGAGGAATCAGATCCAGTTTATGCATATCTTGCAGGAGAGGATAGCTACCCAGAAATTTTTGTAGGAAGATTCTCAGCTGAAACCATCGCAGAGGTTGAAACCCAAGTAGAACGAAGCATTGAATATGAAAAATATCCGCAAGAGGAAGCAGAATGGTATGAAAAAGGAATTGGTATCGCTTCAACTGATAACAATGGTGATCTTCCAGATGACTGGGAATATATGGAAATGATACGAGATAGATTACTTCGTCGGGGATTTACTATTGTAGATCAACTCTATGATCAGCAGCCTGATATACATCCATCATATGTTAGTGATACGGAGATAACAAATGCATTAAATGATGGTCGAAGTATTGTTAACTATGCCGGTCATGGAGAAAATTCGGGGTCATACTGGATTACTGGTGGATATGGAGAATTGTCGATAAATGAACTTGAGAATGGTAATATGTTACCTTTTATCTGGTCTGTTGCATGTCAAGTTGGAAGTATTAAAGATCATGTGTATGTTGACGCTTGCCCGGGTGAGGCATTTTTACGTGCAACACATAATGGTGAGCCAACCGGGGCAATAGCGGTTTTTATGTCTTCAGCAGATATGCATGGACCCGCAGGATTAACTGCACAACAGCAAACCAATTTCTATCTTCATGATCTTCCTGATTCATCATTACGATTTGCTGTTTTGTCCTTTTTAGGGTGCATATATGCAAATGATATCTATGGTGAACCGGCATTTGAAAACACTGATTTCTATCATGTGTTTGGTGATCCGTCTTTACAACTCAGAACTGATAAACCTGGTGAAATTCTGGCGTTCCACGATGATGAAATTAAATATTGGAAAAATTCTTTTCCAGTTCACGCTATCAGAAGAGTTGATTATAACCCAACAAATGAGAACATGAAAAATGGGCCATCACCTTCGCCATTCTATAGAACTTCCCATATTTTATGTTCATTATCTAAAAATGGTGAATATCTCGGTTCAGCACTTACAGATTATGAAGGAGATGCGGTTATTGAGTTAACCGGTACCTTAACTCAAGGTGAAATAATAGATCTTGTTATTACAGGATATAATGGTATTCCGTATATCAATACAATAAATGTTACTTAACTTTGGTGAAATATTATTCACCATTTTTTTAAATATAATGCTGTTATTTTTAAATAAATTTATCTTCTTTCCCGCCGACATATTTATATAATCTTATACATATTATTATATTAAAAAGGGGGCGATTAATTTGAAGAAATTTTTACCCATACTCCTAGTTATTATACTACTTGGTAGTACATTTGGAGCGGTTGCAGTACCTCAGACACCTGTCGATACTAAACATCAAGAATCCGTTACCTTATCAAGTCCACATATATCTATAAAATCAGGACACACCTCAGTTTTTCTTGCTGAAGCAGATACTTATCTTAACAACCCAGGCAGACCTATTCTACCGGTGATAATTAAAACGTATACATATCCTATTGGGACTATTATTGAATCAGTGGAATGCATACCCCAGGGAATTGAAGAACGATTTATTTCAAAGCCTGTTGAGTTTGCTCAAAAATCAGTGCCATTACATGTAAAAAAAGATGATATTAAACCCATTTCGATTGATGATGCAATCTATACATCTAATACGCCTTATCCTACAGAGTGGTATACGTATACTACTGGTGTGGGTCTTGATGGAGATAAACATGTTCTCTATCTGACAATTAGATATCACCCAGTACGATACTATCCTACTGATAACAAAATTAAATACTCAACTTCAGCGGAAATAGAGGTAGATTATTGCTTACCCGAATCACCAGGTTTATCAGCGGATGATTATGATCTGATGATTATTGCTCCAAAATCGTTTACACGCAAGTTACAAACACTTGTAGATCATAAACAGGCAATGGGCCTTTCTACAAAACTAGTTACAACTGAGGAAATATATGCAACCTATGACGGACAGGATGCTGCTGAAAAAGTGAAATATTTCATTGAATACGCTGTTGAACAATGGGGTGTTACATACGTGTTACTCTTCGGTGGTATGAAAGGTCAACGATACTGGAACTGGCATGTCCCTATCCGGTATACAAATCTTGATGACGCCTCAGACTGGGAGACCAGTTATCTGAGTGATCTGTATTTTGCTGATGTCTACAAATATAGTAATCAGAGTGGCTATACATTTGATGACTGGGATAGTAATGGTAATGATGTGTTTGCAGAATGGAATACTGATAATAAAGATGTCCTTGATTTATACCCTGATGTGTATGTAGGACGATTACCGGTGCGCTATCGGTATCAAGTATCAGATATTGTTGATCGCATTATCACCTATGAACGTTCTACTTATGGTAGTGAATGGTTTAACCAAATGGTAGTGATCGGTGGTGATTCTTTTGATGATATCAGCTGGAATACCTCAACAGATTATATTGAAGGTCAGGAGGAAACTGCTCATGCGCTTAGTTTTATGGAAGATTTTAATCATACACGGATATGGGTTGAAGGGGGAGATATAGCGTTCACACCCTTGAACACTGAAACAGAACTATCAAAGGGAGCAGGCTTCGTGCTGTTTAGCGGGCATGGAAACCCGGCGTCATGGGCGACACATCCACATGCTGATTTTGACACCTGGATTGATTTTGGGACACAAAACATAAAAAACTTGACAAATGGTGATAAACTCCCCGTGTTACTCGTTGGAGGATGTCATAACAGCCAGTTTGACACCAGTCTTATACGCCTGCTAACCCAAGGACGTATGGCATTGTACCTTGGCGAGTTTGTCCCAAAATGTTGGAGCTGGCTGTTTGCAAGTTACAAGAACGGCGGATCCATAGCTAGCATCGGATGCACCGGCTTAGGTTACGGGAGCATTGGTGATGGCCCTGATCCACCTGACGAAGTACCACAAAGTGAACCAGATGGCATCCCGGATTGTATCCAATATATGGGTGGATGGATCGAAGGCCATTTTTATGAAGTGTACAATCATATGGATGTTGATATCCTGGGTCAAACACATGGAACAACCATTACCGATTATCTCAATGAATTCCCCATTAACTGGGAGATGGACTGGGATGATCATGAACACTGGCCGACGCTTGTTGATGTAAAAACCGCTCAGGAATGGTTTCTCATGGGAGATCCTAGTTTAAAAATTGGTGGTTATCAATAAATAACCCATCTTATTGTTAGTATTACTCTAATGTTATATTTTATGTTATATTCGTTAAATTATTTGTGAAAAAAATTTAAATATGCTTGTCTGTTAAGTTTAATATCAAAACCAGGAAAGGATGTTTATAATTCTTCCAGATTCAGGGGAGGAAATAGACTTATGGGAAAACAAAAAGAAAAACAAAGTAGATATATTTTTTTATTTCGAAATCCAAAAATGATAGCTATCTGGGCACTTATTTGTGTGCTGTTGCTCATACTCAGCGGTGTTTCCGCGTCAGTGATACCCAGACTTGTTAGTACAACTAATGAAGAAAAAATGTATTCGCACGAAAATGCTGTGAATAATCCAGACTGGAAACGAACAGTGTTTCCCGATGTTTCTTCTGATAAGCAAAATATTGATTTTGTAGGTAATACCGGTTATGAGCCCTGCTATGGATATGTCGGAGGCATTATTAATTCTGCCAATGGAAACTTGTTTGTATCTCAAACTGATTTATCGGTTAGTGCTCGTGGATTTAACATAGAAATCATTAGATCATATAATAGTTTTAATCAGAATTATTCAAGTGGGTTTGGCTATGGATGGACGTATAATTATCACACCTATGTA
>CAZRMY010000147.1:0-4057 GCA_964601295.1 uncultured Thermoplasmatales archaeon
GGACTCGAACCGGCGACCGCTCGGTTAACAGCCGAGTGCTCCACCAACTGAGCTAAGACGGCAACAAAGCTTGCCAGTTAGCACAACTGAATATCATTATCTATTAAAAGATTACCTGTCAGATGGATACCTACAAGTAATCCATCATTTTTAGTTTTTTCATCTCTCTTTCAAGAAAACGATAAACGGTATGATGCTTGCTACCCGCAAGTAACATATCTACAGCGCGTTTTGTAATATCCATAGTTTCAACATTATTAATCACTGAGACAGTATGCCCATAAATTGAGACATATGCTCCACTTAATTCTTCAATAACCCGTTTGGTTTTACCATTTCTACCGATAATCCTGCTTTTCAACCGGCGGACCTGGGAAGGTTTCTTACCGACGTAATCATAGATATCAAACAGAAAGAAATCCATATCATCATCAAATAACACCAACGCATGCTCAGGGGAAAACCCACGGCCTATCGCACGAATAATATTTTCGATTTTCAACCCCATGAGCGGATCTTTTGCTTCTTGTTCATTAAAAACTACTTCACCTTCTTGTGAATCAACATCTAACTCTATACCAGATACCTCTTGAATCTGTTTTTTTGTTGCCCCCTCATGGCCGATGAGAACACCTACACGATCTTTTGGAATTTTCACAAACTTAATTGATATCACCCTTTACCAACAATACTGTTATACACCTTGGTCTCATCTGCCGTAACATCATATTTTTTGAAAAACTGAAGGATATTATGGATATCGCGCTGAAGAAACTCATGCGCATGTGGGTGGTCACGTAACACACCTTGCGCTAAGTCGATAACATATGGTGTACTCGTATCGTGCATCAGAATATTATATTGGCTGAAATCCGCGTGAACCAACTTTACCTGAGTATACATACGGTGCAGATAGGTAACAAGTAGATCATATATTTTTTTCGGTTGAGATAACGGCGTATCCTTAAGCAATGGCGCAGGACACTGAGGTGACCCAATATACTCCATGACCACAACATTATTTTGTTGTTTTATCGGACGAGGAGCAGTCACCTGCGCCTGCTGCAAAAGCTGCAGGTTATGGAATTCTTTTTTCGCCCAATCATACACAAAACCACGATGGCTTTTACGCTGAGGTTGAAAACGTGGGTCCCCAACAATATAGGTAGATATTTTTTTAAACGATAATGTTTGCGTTCGATACACCTTTACAGCAACATACTGGTCATCTGGGGTAATAGCACGAAACACATGTGCCTCCTTTCCTGTAGAAATTGGGAAATCAAGCACATCGATAATACGATCGGAAATCAATTTTTCCAATGTTAACAATGTTGATTTATCAAATACAATATCTAAGGTTTTCCGATCCATGCCCTCTCTATCAATAAGTTGTTGCAGCTGACGATCTAGTTTCTTCAAAGATTTATCATCTAAAAAACGTTCAGAAGACATCAATAGCCTCAGGTAACAAATGCCGTCTACTTAACGTACTCGCCTGGGAGTGCTTGTAACGGAACACAACATCTGCTTTTTCATCCTGTATCTCCCAAGGTTTAACAATAAGAAGATCCCCTGCACGTACCCGCTGACGTCGTTTCATTTTACCCGGTATGCGCGCAAGTCGTGATTTACCATCCTCACAGATAACATTTATCCGAGACCCACCCATAAGACGATCCGCTATAGCAAACAATTCACCTTTATTTTTCTTTGGCAAAGGCAACCGTATGTACTCTTCGCCAGAGGACTGATTTCTATCTTGGTTCACAGGATCACAATCAGTGAGTTACATAGAGAGAGTATATTATTAATCTTGCTATAAAACACACCTGGCAGAAGTATCTAAAGCCCTAATGTTGGTGCTATCTGCTGCAGGGCCTTCAAACTAATATTTAAAAAAGTCTCTAGATCTAACCCAAAATCAGTACATAACTCAATTCGACTACGATTACATCCAGCAGCAAATGATTTATCATTAAACTTATTAATAACAGTTGATAATTGAACCTCAGCAAGTGATTTATTTGGCATAACCAATGCAGAAGCAATAATCAACCCAGATACTGCATCGCTAGCGATAAGCGCTTTATCCAACGATGTCATAGGGATTTGATCTGTGTGCATATAATTATGCGCTTTTATCGCATCCACAGCATACTCTGGAAGTAAGCCTTCGAGGATCTGCGCGCTCATGGTCGCATGTTTACCCGGGTCTTCCTTGGTATATTCATAATCTAAATCGTGAAGGAGCCCTGTAACACCCCAGAGATCTTCATCTTTGTTCAACTGCCGTGCGATCGCACGTAATATCGTTTCAACTGCAAGGGAGTGTTTCACAAGTTTATCATTACGTAAATATTGCTCTAACAACTGAACAGCTTCCTCACGAGATAACATACCACAGCGGGGAAAGACCTTAAATCATTTAAACTTAACTAAAAACTAGGATACTATACGGAAAGTTTTAAGTTAATACTCATGATATAAACCCGTGGTGGGTCATATTAAAACAATTATGATAATAGATGACGAACCCGGCGTAGTAAATCAAATTCGCTCCAGTTTAAATACAGAGGAATTTACTGTCTTAACTGCTTCAAATAGTCGTGAAGCAATGGAACTGTTGCAAAACACCGATGAACATTCAGTTGATCTTTTTTTAATAAACACTAGGGTGCCAGATAGCGAAAAACAAGCATTATTTTCACTGCGACCAATGTCAAAAATGGTGATAACCACTGAACCTAACGACTTTCTTGTTAAACCCTTCACCGTTGAACAACTACATGACTTTCTTAAAACAAAAATGATATAAAAAAAATTAGATATACGAGTCACACACGCGACTGATATCTAACAACATATTTTCAAATTGGTATTTACATTGGTTTACCATCGAATATCGCACATACCCAATGGCTCCCAATTCTTCCCATATAATTGTTATCAAAGGTTAACCCTTGATGTTTGTAGACACCATATTCGCCTTCACCAATGTATCGATATCGTACACGTACCGCTCGAAAGCTGATGGTAGATGGACGCATTCTTACAAAACGAACATACCCACAGACAAATGTTTTCTGCATACTCTCAGATGAGGCATCTTTAGGCATGGTAACCTCAAGGGTTGCCCATTCAGTTTCATGGCCGCTTGCATCTTTTGCTTTCACAGAGATAACATAAGTGCCACGATCTGGCCAAGTATTGTTGAACGTGATTTCATCACCAGAAGAATACGGCCCTTGCCAATCAACACCGGGGCATCCTTCAAACCATTCAATCCAGTAATACACTTCTTCTCCTTCAGGATCTGTTGAGCTAACTACATAGTCATAATCTTCACCTGCTTTACCTTCAATGGGTCCATCGATAGTCGGAATAGATGGCGGAAGATTCTGGCGGCCATAGGTCTTAAAACACATATCCATCGAATCATTAGCACGAGGCCCGCCTAGAGCTTGAGACTGCGGTGTATACCATGGTTGTAATTTTACATCAGATGCTGCATAACTATCATTCGACCAGGTGTCTCCATCGTCAAGTGACATCCAGGCGCAACCTTCAGGATATAAATCAGAGGTATTGCCAAGCCAAAGATACCAGTTATCTGTTATATTTTCAGTATGACCAACTAGATAATAGGTTTCTCCAATGTTCACTGGTGTATCCTCAAAATCAAATTCAACCCAAGAGAAATTTTCTTCTACAATCTCAGATGATGGTAATGATACTTCAGCAAGATTATCCCCTGTGAGTTCTTCTCTAATAGATACGGTAAAATCACTGGATGTCGTGCTGTTTCGCCGTATATAAATTTCTGCACGTGTAAGCACCTCAGTTTGTGGTACAAATGATTGTGCAACAGTAGAATAAATGGTTATATCTTCAAAAGTAAGCCGACCCACCGGCAACGCTGCTTCCTCAGAACAATCGTCCATGTATTGATCAAGTCCATCATCAAATGCGGTAGATTGTGGTATATCCTGGCCTTCGGTGAGTTGCGGTACGGCAACAAAGGCAGTTGCTCCGAAGCTACTTAATGTTAAGAGGC
>CAZRMY010000148.1:0-4029 GCA_964601295.1 uncultured Thermoplasmatales archaeon
ATTCGATCTGATTCTAAATCTGGTACGTCATTGTGAAGCATGATACCGGTCGATAAAAACGCGGGTATCAAAAGAATCATAATCATTTGAAAAAGTGATAATTCCACATCTAAAAAAACTGCGCAATTCAGCGCACTGACTAATGCACCAAAAGAACATAAAAACATGATGGGCAGTCGAACCATCCGTAACCACGCAAGAAGTAACTTTTTTGAATGCATTGAATCGGATAATATGGCGGTTCCTTTTTTACCTTTTGGCAATCATAAGTACCTTTTTAGTATCCGATCCTACGAAAGACCAAGCATCTGTAAAAGTCGTAAAAGCAATCCATGAACAATAAAAATAATAATCCCTGTAATGGAAATTGAGGATATAGAGATCAACACTTTCCTGTTTTCTGAAAAACGGGATCGTTCAATTAACAATGTGGCAAAGGACATAAAAAATATTAAAACAAACCAGCCTACAAAATTCAACAGAGGAACATCATAGAATTTAACCCCAACGAGTGCTTCTTGCCAAACCCACCAATTGTTATAATGTGCCAGCGGGTCCTCAAGGAGATCTAAAAATACCGCAGTGAATCCTGCAGTGAGCGATACCAAAAATACCTGCAAATAATTTTTTTTCTGATACAGATAAAATATAATGTGTTTACCCATATTGTAAAATAAAAACAGATTTGCACTCCAAGCCAACACAATGATTAAAGGTACACCACCGCCAACAACTGAGAGATATATTAGATATCCCGGGTAGTAGTATCTCCCACTAGCCACACCCGCTGATTCAATAAACAATGCAGCAATAATCATTGGAACAAAATACATGATCGTGCGTTTTGCTCCATATCTGATATAAGAATAGATAACCAAAGATGCCCATACTATGCCAATTGTTATTATAAAAGGTAACAGAAATTCTGCTCCTTCTCCGAACTGTTGACTAATCTCGATATAAATCATAGTTATGACATCCGGGTATGATCAGCTTTCCATTTTATGAGTATCATCAGTACCACCGGTATAAAAGCCGCCATACTACCAACAATCACGGGGATCATAAAATCTGAAAAATAACCAATTATAAGAAACATTATACAGATAAATAGATACACCAATACATAGAAATTAATGGTTACTCTCGAAAATTTAAGATAATCCACCTCACTATTCTCTTCACTTACGGATGTTACTTTCTCTGCAGTTACGTAGAGATATATGGTAACACCGATACCAATGATTCCAAGTGGTAAAAAAAGGAAAATATTTTCTATTATGAAACTTACGACATTGCTCTCCATGTTCTATCCCTGTTAATATGTGTATGTAGAATACTTCTTTTATACTTTTTTTGATTTACTAACTTGAATACTATTTTTTTTCTTTTTTTTGTAGAAACACAAATACTTATTATGGCTAAAATATATCCTTTTTTTTATTATGATTATTACTAAGCAAAAAGACTTTGACTATTTGCTCGAGTGCATTCAGAACAACCCTGTTTTTATTGTGGGTTGTAGTGAGTGTGCAACGCTTTGTCACACTGGTGGTGAGGAAGAAGTTCTTTCAATGAAGGTGGCTTTGGAGCGTAATAACATACAAGTAACGGGGTGGGTTATTTTAGATCCTGCTTGTCATCTTCAAAATGATAAGCGTTTACTCAAACAGCATACTGCTGAAGTGAAGAAAGCTACTAAGGTTCTTGTTTTGGCATGTGGCAATGGAGTTCAAACGGTGGCAGAAATATTAGAAGATCTTGATGTTATATCTGGTACGGATACATTGTTTTTAGGGGAGATAAAACGGGTTACTGAGTTTGAAAAACGCTGTGAGTTATGTGGGGAATGTGTAGTTGATTTATTTGGTGGTCTTTGTCCTCTTTCGCGGTGTCCTAAGGGTATGTTAAATGGTCCTTGTGGTGGTTCAGTTAATGGAAAATGTGAGATAGATGAAAACGTTGAGTGTGTTTGGGATCAGATCTACCATCGATTAAAAGCGTCAGATCGGTTAGATTTGATGAAAGTTATTTGCCCACCGAAGGATTGGTCAAAGGCACAGCAAAGACGGAGGGCTCTGTGATGGATTATTTCAGCAATTTGCATCGTAAACTTGATGAGATGGGGTTTGCGGTTACCGCAGAGGTTGGTCCTCCGAAGGGTTCTGATTCAGATAAAATCCGTCATAAAGCAAAGGTTCTGCAGGGTTGTGCTGATGCGTATAATGTTACGGATAATCAAACAGCGGTGGTTCGCCTGTCGAGTATGGGCGCAAGCTGTATTTTACTAGAGATGGGTTTGGAGCCAGTGATACAATTAACCTGTCGTGATAGAAATCGTATTGCGTTACAGAGTGATATATTAGGTGCAGCTGCAATAGGTGTAGGTAATGTGTTGTGTCTAACTGGTGATCATCAATCGTTTGGTAATCATCCTGAGGCTAAAGGCGTGTTTGATATTGATTCTATTCAATTTATTGCTATGGTAAAAAAAATGAGAGATGATGGTGTTTTTCTAAATGGTGATCCTATTTTAGCGAAGAATCCTCGTATGTTTATTGGTGCAGCGGCAAATCCGTTTGCTGATCCTTTTGAATTACGGGTTGATCGGTTGGAAAAAAAAATTGATGCGGGTGTTGATTTTATTCAGACACAGAGTGTTTTCAATGTGGATAAGTTTTCTGATTGGATGGATGAGGTGCGTGATCGGGGCTTGGATTCAAAAGTGCATATTCTTGCAGGGATTACACCGTTAAAATCTGTGCGTATGACCGAGCGTATGAAGTTTCATGTACCCGGTGTTGATTTACCTGATGCGTTGCATAAGCGTATGTGTAGGACTAATGATCCGTTGCAAGAGGGGTTTACGATTGCAGTTGAACTTATTGAATCGGTGAAAAAAATAAAAGGTGTACATGGAGTGCATATTACCGCGTTGTTTTGGGAGGATATCATTCCTAGTCTTTTGAAGGAGACCGGGTTGCTGGCGCGTTCATAACAATAGTCACATTTTCTCCTTAAAGGTACCTTGTCTGTGTTTATTTTTGTCCTTCTTTTTTTTAATTTTTTTTGTGGGTGATTTGTTCATTTTGGTAGTTTGACAGCTAACCTTTTTATATTGTCATTTGAGAACAGTATTCATGATATCTGTTATCACGATAATTATTGTCGTGATGCGGGATGAAAAAAAAACACAGGTGACGAGAAATGGCAATTAACCGAAAACTCTTGATGATTGGCCTAATCCTACTAGTGATTAATATGGTAATGGCAACACAATACGCCGTAACAAAAGTTGAATACGAATATAACATTGTCCATCCCTCTAATGCTGATATCCGATACATTGGTGCAGATAATTCTTCGGACAACATACGCGTACTCCGTGTTGAGGGAGATAACGTGTCAATGGTCAGTGTTAAACTCAGACTTGGAGGTAATTTTACTATTAATCAGAAGAAAATATATACCGCGGCTTTTGGAATAGTTAACGAGGAGGAGTACACTGTTAATATCACCCATATCAATGTCACCTCCTCAAATTGGACGTACATGAAAATCTGGCTCCATGGCGATCGAGATGTCAATGTCGAACCACCAACCATAGACAACACGAGCGTGTACATGTATAATAATGGAACCATAGTCAATGCAAGTAACACAACCGCATGGTCACTGGCAGCCGGTGATAAAAACCCAAATACCATGTGTTATAACATATCTGATAGAGCAAGCTGTACTGTTAATACCACTTGGGATGACACAGCACATGTCAGATACTCGCTTAACAATTCGAACGCTACGTCAGAGATATCTGATTTTGTCTGGGTGCAGATTGCTATTGACATTGGTGATGTAGCAGATTATCTTGGACCGCATACCGGCGACATCTACATTTACCTAGAATCAGAAAATTAATAATAATGGTAACAGTATTAATAACAATAAGACATTGGTAATGGGGAAAAAACAATTAATAAAAGAGATACAAGAAAAGCACCCATCTTATGCTTATAACTATATAGGAGG
>CAZRMY010000149.1:0-3694 GCA_964601295.1 uncultured Thermoplasmatales archaeon
GAAGGACGAATACTTCTTCATAAATTATACGATGTATTGCGACACCCCCTGGAATTGTTATGACGTTTACTCAACAGTAACCGTGAGCGATGCGGGAGCTTGCACTCTAGACCCAACATACAACGCAACCAACTCACACGGCAGGATATTGGCAGGCGACTCATTAGCGTTTGGTTTGCGTTATATCTGCGATACTGAAGGCGTTTACACCTATAACGTAACTGCAAACTCTTCAACGGGCTATGAGGTGACAGACTCACAAAACAAAACTATTACAAGCAAAGGCTCATTTATCTGCGACTTCAGGGTAGACCGTGAGCGTATAAACACCACCCATATCCTAATCAGCGTGGCTTCGCTCTTTAGTGACGGAACACCCATAGACAATACCCTTACAAGCAACTGTTATTTCTCCAATGGCACGGCTGCTGATGCTCTCTCCTTTAATCACCTGAGAACTGGTTATTACTCTGCAGTTTATGAAATAAACGACACGGCAGGTTCCTGCAACATCAGGGATGTTAGTGGGGCTTGTGGTCATACGACAGTTAATTGGGGGTATGCCACTTCAGAAAGTACGGGAACATCATCTGGTTCTGTTTCAATGACAATAACCGATACTACTAGAAGCACTTATGGTTGTTCGGCAACTTTGGAGAATGGTGGCACATTAGGGGATACATTCACTTACGCTGTTTGGTTATCCAATACTAGCGATTGTTCATATAACTTTTCTACATTTAACACTACATGCACATTGGACTCAACGACTGGAAGTACATATTTAGCATCATCAGAATCCACAACAGTTTCCTTTTCACCTTATGCGGATGAGGTACAGGGTACAACCTTATACTGCCACGTTGCTATGCAAGATACATCATCAAATGAGTTTAGTGATAATTCAAGTTTTGTTGTTCAAAATGAAGATAGTGGTGATGGGGGTGGTTCAAGTGGTGGTGGAAGCAGCGGCTTAACAGACTTTGAGTTTACTCAAGACATATTTAGTCCAGAAAAAAGCTTTGATGAAGAAGCAGAGATAGTTTTGGAAGTAAACAACCTTAGAAAAGTATTCAAGGGTCAGATTTACTTTGAAAGTGACGGTGCTGGCACTTGGTGCTATCTGAAAGATGAAACATTCAATGCGTATTATTATCCAACCGAAGAAAGGGTGGGGGGCATTGAAGTATTATGCAACATCCCAACGGAAGTCAGGGGCTCTAATCTCAAACACATTGAAACTGTGTGTGTGCGTAAAATAGACTCATGGGAAAAGGATTGCTCTAAGATAGAATTGCAAATGGAAGGTGAAGAAAGCCTTGAGCAGACACCCACAGGAATGATAGTAGGTTTTGAGAAGTTCACACTTCAATATTGGTGGTTGTTTTTAATAATTGTAGTGTTAATTATACTATTCTCAATAGGATTGGTAAGGAGGAGAAAATATGCAAGATAAAAAAGGTATGAGTAATTGGATTTTTGTAGTTTTACTTTTCATACTAATAATTTCCTTGCTTTATTCTGTTTATGCCTACGTCAATAAGATTCCATTCCCTTGGGGAGAACCTGGTGGCGGCTACCTTGGCGAACCAATAAACGACTCGACTGTCCTTAGAATTATCGAGGAAGAAACCAACTATTATGAGAATAAGTATAACGTTACCCTACCACCCATAAACTGGCTTATAAGCGAACCCTCCAATGAAAGCTTTGCTGGATTATACTCTGTAGGCAGCAGTGCAACTTGGGAAAGCTCTACAGAGGGTTGGAAAACAAGGCACGATAAGAACGCAACCATTGCCCTTTATGCACCGATGAACAAGAGTGAAGCAAAAGTCAGGCACACGATTCGCCACGAGATTGGTCATCACTACCTCTCCTCAATATGTAAATACGGGGGCGGTTATAATCTTTATGAGAATTATGGTGCGGACAAGGTCCCAAATCTCCCAGAACCTCCAAACACATTCGAAGAGCCTTTTGTCGAGGGCTATACCTCGTCAACATTAAATGACTGGAGAAAACCCGTTGAGAAGAATATGTTCTATTGGGACTTCAAGGGACTCCCTGATGCAATGTTTGAGTGTGGTTTTGAAACTTGCGACCTTTACGGGTGCTATGAAAAATATACTGGTGAAGAATGGAAAGCATAAATAAAATCTACATCCTCGCAGGAGCATTATTACTGGCAATATCTCTAGCCTCAGTGGTGGGAAGTGCAGTCTGCGACTACGAACTCGATGCCTGCAAAACTTCTGGGTGGGTTGCGGACAGCACTTACTGTTTGACACAAAATATCACGGGAGTGTCAGGAGATTGCTTTAAAATAGAAGATATTGATGGAGGTGGCTCTGAAGATGTTGATAATATAACTCTTGACGGGCGGGGATATAAAATAACTGGCGACTCTAGCGGTTTTGATGGTGGTATTTATCTGGATGGCACCCATGCCACTGGCGGTTATGACAACTTTACAATCAAGAACTTTAGTGAAATTTCTGGCTTTTATAATGGTGTTTATTTATATGCTGTGGATAGTATTGATGTACTGGACATAACATCAACAAATAACGATGATGATGGCTTTGAAATAATATTTAATACTCCTGCCAACTTATATAATGTAAATTCATACTCAAACACGGGTGATGAGATAAGCATAGGACTTTCAGGAACAGCCAATCTTCTTTATAACAACTCCCACGGTGAGATAGATTTCATAAATGCTTTTACTTCGAATATAGAAGGAACACTCCGTTTCGGCACGGGTTATAACATTGACATAAGCTCAAACTACGCTTACCTCAACAGCAGCAGCGACATTTCCGAGTTAAACTCTTCAGCAAATATAACCCTCTACAACTCCCCAGGGGCTGGATTAACAAACCCAACAATCCTAAAAGACGGTATCGAATGCACAGACTGTAGTAATTTTACAGCTCTAACGGCAGAAACTGTCATATTTAATGTAACCTCCTGGAGTAACTACACCCTTGGCGAGGCAATAGCCCCAGTCACAACCTTCTTAACTTCAGTCAACACAACCTTCTCATCAACCCCAATCAGCCTGGAAGTCTCCTTAGATGAAACTGGGAACTGTACTTTAAATCTTAATGGAACTGAATATTTAACCAATACAACTTGTGAACAAGAGACTGCGAATATTTCAACAACTTGTGGGGGTCTGGCAACTGGAGGATATAGTTGCGATAGAGTAACTTCAGGTTCTTGTTCTGATACTTTTGATGGGGACTATGGGACATACGCAAGATTTGAATCTGATAGTAGTTTGCCGCCAAACAGGGCTGAATTTCTAGTAAATTACACAGTTCCAGAGGGTGCTGTTGGTGCTACATGGGATATTTATGAGTTACTGTACATATATTGTATAGGGGGTTGTTCGCCCCATCATCATTATTATACTGTGGATGATTCATGCATTAATTCTGTTTTAAGATTAAACATAAGTATCATTACTGGTGGCGGTAGGGACGAGACTAAGTATACCTGTTATGACGGTTCAGACTGGGTAGAGATTGGAAGTTTGCAAACAGACCAATTTTTATTATATGAAGAAGCAATAAATTGGACAATTTATGGAGGTAATTCAACCACTCACAATTGGTCAATCTCCCCAACAGACGGCAATTATTCAACCTCGAATATAACCTGCGAAGACGAGTATGGTGCAACC
>CAZRMY010000149.1:3704-3984 GCA_964601295.1 uncultured Thermoplasmatales archaeon
TCAACAACATCTAATTTCTATATCCACGTAGACACCACAGCACCAACAATAACAATCAACAGCGACCAGAACACAACAATCAACGATGACCCTCACCTCTTTGACATAACCTTAGACGAAGCAGGAAACTGTACCCTCACCTTAAACGGCACTGATTATGTCAACACAACAACAACCACGAACCCAACATGGAGCATAGACCCAGATGAAGGCAACTACACCTCCATTTACTACACCTGCGAAGACCCTCATGGCAATTCAAGAACAAGCAACACATACT
>CAZRMY010000150.1:0-3954 GCA_964601295.1 uncultured Thermoplasmatales archaeon
CTCGATATTACTCTGCCCTCGTGTTAATTCTGTATTTAGAATTTTGTTACCGTCTGCGTGTATTAGTTTAATCTGAATCTGACCGTTATTATCAAAAATACAATCCGATATTATGTTGTTAGTGCATTCACTATTCGCACCATCTAACCGAATGCCTTCTCCATTCCATTGAAAGAGGCAGTCACTTACAACAGTATCTGAACAATTTATGTATATGCATGGCAGTCCACCATAGTTAAAAGAAAAGGATTCAATAGTGACCCCATCAGTTGTAACAATAAAATATTTATTTGTGTTTGATGCGCGCAATTTAGTATTCGATTGACTTTCACCTTGAATTGTTAGTTGTTTGTCTATCACAAGATCTAAAACTGAATATGATCCATCGTAGACAAAAATAGTATCACCGTTGGATGCGTTTGCAACGGCATCTGGTATGTTTGTATAGTCAGCACCACCGTCATCATCTACATATATGGTGTCAAATGATACTAGTTCTTTTTCTATGTGGATTTGCTCAGGTATCGCTGTTGACACCGGCATAATCAACATGATTGCAATGACTAACAGCGCATTGGCGTATAGCATATTTTTAGTTTTTATTTGACTAGTTGGTTTCTTCATAATATACCCTCGATTTTTATCAATGTTAAGAAGTATCTCTAAATTTTATAAAAAAAATTCGAAGAAAAATTTTCTAATCAGAAATAAATAGATTATTTAGTAGATTAAAATTAGTTAGAGTGCTCTATATATAAGGGGAATATAAGGGCCTGGTAAGAACTTATTTGTATGCTATAAGGGGAAAGGGGAAAACTTCCCACTCGTCCAGACCCTATAACATGTTATCCGCAGTATTTTTATTTATACTTTATTTAAAAAAATTAGAAGAAAAGAAAGAAAATAATGGTCATCAGAATGTGACCATTTTAACTTAGATGATTATTTGTTATCGCTGTATTTTATGGATCACAGCAATCTTCTACTGGTGCTGGTCCTCCGCCAAAGGCGTAGTTGATGATATACACAGCGTCACTAATGTTCACTGAACCATCACCATTAGCATCACCAGCACATACTTGTGGAACTGGTGGTGGTCCTCCACCAAAGGCGTAGTTGATGATATACACAGCGTCACTAATGTTCACTGAACCATCGTTATTAGCATCACCGCAAATTATCGGCTCGCTCTCCAGTATCGTTATGGTCCCATCAGTAACCGTTGCGTATATACTGGTACCAGTGGATGCATCATATGCGCAGACATCCAATAAATCGATAACAGTGGTAGTTTCCTCGGTTGCAGTGACATTAAATAACACTTTGGCGAGCAGCCCGCTACCCGCTGGTGGCATGTCTTCTACTGGTGGGAACCATACCGCACCGACTTTCACATACCCGGGGCTGAACTCTCCGCCCACTGGGTAGTCTGCATCATACGTGTCAGCAATACTCCCCGTGAAATCATACCCTGCGTATTCAAGTTTGCTCGTGTCGTATTCAAATTCTATTTGGTACGCTTGGACCGTATCATCCCAGGACCCTGTAATTTCAACAACTAGTCCATTCTGCCCTATATACCCTGTTTCATCCTCTGCAGTCATTGTATATGCTAATGGGTTATTACCTTGAGGAACCATTTCTGCTGCATGTATACTGATTGGTGCGAGTACAAATAGCAGAACAGCTCCGAAAACTCCTGCCTTCAAAAAATTTTTTCTCGTAGGTTTTGTCATAATTTAATACCCCCACAATACATTTTTATTGGTAGCCCCAAATAAACACCTACTAATTATATAGTTTATTTAAAAAAATTCGAAGAAAACATAAACCAAAGCTTTTAATTAAGAAATTTATACTCTAGGACTACAATCTAGATGAAACTATGAAAGATGATCTTACATTACTTGGTGTTATCCCCTCTGATCGTAAAAAACTTGAGAACATGGGTATAACCACACTGGAGCAAATCGCTCTGATGAGTGTTTCCTCCCTCGGCATGGGACCAAGCAAAGGTAACATGTTGATTCAACGCGCACGAAACATCTTGGCAAACCAGAATCTCACAGAGATAAACATCATCGACGAGAACACTGTTGAAATACATGTAAAACGCACTGATCGCGCTATCATAAAATCTGTGTTAAACTCATTAGACGTGTATCAAGTCAAATGGGGAAATGCCCAGCTTAAAACGAAAGGTAACACCCTTACCTTAACCCGTAAAGCCAAAGCCTTTGATAAAATAGTGAGTAAAGCAGAGGCATTACAAGAAGTACTCGAAGTAAAAAAAATTGAAGAATATGAAAAACGCGGGATATTTCTCCCTGAAGAGGAAATTACCGCGTTTGCACAAAAAAGAGGTTTCACGAAATTCTGGGAAAACGTGTTTAGCGAAATACATGGCAACGCGATCATGAAACAAGTACTTGCAGTAAGCATGTTTTCAACGTTTGATGAACCCGTACATTCATTGATAATTGGTGAACCGGGCAGCAGTAAAACCATGGCAAAAGAAATCATCAACGACCGATTTAGTAATATCACTAACATCGGAGCTAATACTACCCGCTCTGGATTGGTCTGCAATCTTGGAACTGGAGATCTAGGTGCGCTGCCACATGCCCATCATAAACTTGTGTTAATCGACGAGTTTGACAAAATCCCTAATGAGGATATAGAATATTGCTATGAGCTTTTATCTAATGGTAAATGCAGTGTTCATTCAGCCAAACTACATCAAAACATAGAAAGTCATTTCATCATGATTGCATTTGCCAATCCACGCTCAAAAGTCTTCGGAAGCAATGCACTCAAAGACATCGGACTATCACCATTGTTGATCAGCCGCTGCGCACTTGTAGTACGCGTCCAAGACATCACCCGTGAAGATAGATTAGATCTATTTAAAAAGAAATTTTATGGTGCCGGAGAAGCAAAAGAAAAACATGATTATTATGATCAATGGGTAAAACTCGCCCGATCCCATGAACCATCAATCACTGCCTCTGACAAAACCGTCAATAAGTATATTGATAATGTCAACAGTATTGTTGAACAATACCATTCCACATCACTCAGAAGAGACCTTCGTATGGCTGATTACCTCCGAAGAATACCGCTCGCAGTCGCCCGAGCACAATTCACCAATGTCACTGACGAGATCGTACAACAATCAGAAGACATCATCACCCAGTCAATAGAAAGCTGGGCTAAAGAACCACACACTGGGTAATACCATGAATGTCACGCTTGCCATAGACCCAAAAGAAGTAACAACCATCATATCTACATTTATTAAAACATATGTACAGAACTCAGGTTTCAAAAGCGTTGTACTCGGCCTTTCAGGTGGGCTTGACTCCGCAGTAACCGCAGTACTCTGTACACAAACAGTAGGCCTTAACAACACTCATTGTCTGTTTATGCCCACACACATCACCCCAGAAATAGACCAACGTCATTACCAGCTACTTATCAAAAAATACAAGTTACACAGCCATGAAATCGATATATCTCCGGTATACAAACACATCACAAAAACATTACCGATTCCACCAGACCGTCTTACCTCTGCAAACCTCAAAGCACGCCTCAGAATGATCTATCTCTACTCTTATGCCAATACAACCCGCAGTCTTGTCTGTGGCACAAGCAATAAATCAGAACTACTGATCGGTTATTTCACCAAATACGGTGACGGCGCAGTTGATTTACAACCACTTGGGGATCTATACAAGACACAAATATACGAACTCGCCCGATACCTTAAAATCCCCAAAGAAATCATACAAAAACCACCCGCTGCAGGCTTAATACCTCACCAAACTGATGAAAAAGACATAGGAGTACCCTACGAAACCCTTGATAAAATTCTCCGAGGACTTGAACTAAAACTCGACAGCAAAACCATCGCCAACACAACCGGAGCAACCGAAAAACAAGTACATCAAA
>CAZRMY010000151.1:0-3879 GCA_964601295.1 uncultured Thermoplasmatales archaeon
TTAATAAATCCTGTTTTTTTAATGATTTTGTGAATTAATCAGGCTATCTCATTGCGTATGATTAATGTTGAAACTGGTGAGATTACTTTATCTGTAACTGAAGATTGTAGATGCAGACTTGCCGAAGTCTTAACAACTTCAATTAAAATTCTCGCCCAAAAACTTGCAAGTGTTTCAAAATCAATTGATCAAGAAGAAAAATGGATACCTAAACAACAATTAAGTGGATCGGAATATAGGATTTTTACACTAAGAGATATAGATGGCAACTTTTATAAAACTATACAAATTGGAAATCAGGTTTGGATGGCGGAGAACTTAAGAGTAACACGTTACCGGAACGGAGACGCTATCTCCTATATTACGGATAACACCGAATGGGTTCATACTACCAATGGTGCATATTGTGATTACAAAGATAATAATGATATCATTATAAATTATGGTTTGCTTTATAATTGGTATGCAGTTAATGATAGCAGAAATATTGCACCAGAAGGATGGCGTGTACCAACTGATGAAGACTGGAAAGAATTGGAGCTCAATTTAGGAATTAGCCGATCAGATGCTGATAAAGATGGTTGGCGGGGTAAAGATATAGCTGAAGGATTAAAAGAAACAAAAACTTCCTCTAAGGGTGCTTGGATTTCTCTATTAAGTAATTCTACAAATTTAACTGGATTCTCAGCCTTACCAGGTGGATCACGTTACATTAGAAGTAATGGTTTGATAGAAAATATTGGGAAACATGCTTCATTCTGGACAAATACAGAATTAAATGAACAATATGCTTGGTATAGAGCTTTGTATTATACTCAATCTGGTATAGGTAGATTCGGGGCATTAAAGGGCAATGGATTCTCTGTACGTTTAATAAGGGAGTAAAATGAGCACATATATATAACTAACAACATATTCGTTGAAAAATAGTTGACCCAAAACTTATTCCAGAAGATTTACAACTTTTTATACTTTCTCGGTTTCTTGATTTTTTTTCTCGTCCGACATATACCCGATTTTATTTTAACCGGGATGGTTTTAGGTTAGGGCATCGGCAGAGGCGATATTTATGTTATATTTGTCGTCCGGATCAAATACCTGTTTGCTCAGTTTTGCAGATTCCTGATTCCGCTCGACAAAATATAGTTACTTTTCGACAATGTGTTTATAACGGATATGAAATGCTTCACTTTGGCCCCTCAAATCAATGTTATCAGGTATGGTTATATCATATATACCACATCGCCTTATTCTATTGAGATGGCTGTAAAACAGGTATCTGGAAGGCCAATGAAAAATAGAATGGGGCGTTTGCTTTAATTTGTACCAGAATTTTGTGAATCATATTCCTGAGATAAAAGATATACTTTTTAAAATATATCATAACAAATCATTAGATACAAATTCGAATGATGGTGAAAAAAAGAAACGTCACAAGAGTCAAATGGGGAAAATTTTCAACATGTTCCATTTATTGATCTTGTAATCTGGGGGACTTACAGAGTGGCATCAAAATTGATATTAGTTTGCTCAAATAATCATTCTAATAATCAATTGAAGTGTCACATTATTTTGGAGGTCCCGATGAAAAAGTTGTTTCATTTTATTACGACAGTATTGATTGTAATGTCCTTTTTAATGGTTAAGGTAAATGCGCAGAGTAGTTTGGATTTCTATGTAAGCGGTGTCGAGAATGTAATTGATATTATGGACTACGAATCTTCCATTGCCCATTTTGTCTTACCCGGTGGAGAAAGCTACACGATCTCTATACCAGACACATGCAAGGCCTGGGGAAATACGAATGATAATAATGATGAAAATGACCTTTTTCCTGGACTTGTCATTGTATATACGGATACTGACGAGCCGGATAAAAACCATCATGTTTATCACATAATGAAACCCGGTGAATCCATAACGACTGAAATGCTTTATATCGATAAACACGATTCCAGTTATATCCATGCTTTTTTTCTGGATCGCAATGAAACCGAAAATAACAGGGGAGGCTATTATGTAAACGTTACGGGTTCTCAGCAATTTACCTATTATGTTTCGGCTTTTGAACACGCCATAAATTTCAGACCTTTAACCGAACCCCTTCAAATCAGACTGGATGGTGGCAGAGCATATGAGATTTCGGTGCCAGATACATGCCGGGCCTGGATGGGAACCAATGACAATAATGAATTAAATGATCTGTTCCCAGGAGTCATTATCTATTACTCCGATATGGATGAACCGGATCGTAATCGCATGCAAATGGCTGTACTTCGTCCGGGGGATAGATACTTTACAAATGAATTATTTACGGCTTCAAACGACAGCAGTTATATCCGAGCCTTCTTCCTGGACAGAAAATCAACGACACCATCACGCGGTGGATACACACTAAAGATACTGGATCGACCAGAAGAACCTGAAAACCCATATTATGTTGATGCGTCGCGGCATCGGATAGATATCCTGGATTATGCAGATAGTGTCGCTTTCTTTTCTTTGCCTGGTAATCAGAGTTATACTATATCAATACCGGATACTGCAAGGGCATGGGGTAATAATAATGACAATAATCCTCTGAATGATCTTTTTCCGGGTATAATTATTACCTATAGTGATACCGATGAACCGGATGGCAACCATCACCAATACCATCTACTAAAACCTGGTGAATCCATTGAAACCGAAGTATTGTATACTGGTATGAATGATTCCAGTTATATCCGTGCTTTTTTCCTGGATCGGAACGCTACAGATAATAATGGTGGTGGTTATCATCTCACTATCAATGGTTCAGAAACGTTTACTTATTATGTCTCGGCTTTGCAACATGCGATTAATTTTAGGAACATGGATCAACCACTCCAGATTAAACTTGCTGGTCGGAAAGCGTATGAAATCAAAGTGCCTGAAGACAGCAGAGCCTGGTTAGGTACCAACGATGATAATGAATTAAATGATTTGTTTCCCGGTGTAATATTGTATTATTCAGATATCGATGAACCGGATGGAAACCGCATGCAAATTCACATACTTCGGCCAGGAGATAAACACATTACTAATGGTCTATTTACGGCCTCAAATGACAGCAGTTATATACATGCTTTCTTCCTGGATAGAAAATCGACAACAGCCTCTCGTGGAGGATACATGTTAGATATCTTAGTTTCAATTGATGCTGAGAATAAATATGTGATTGGTGACTATGATTTGTATCAAAATTTCCCGAACCCGTTTAATCCGGTTACCACGATCGGTTATAAATTATCTTACCGTTCGGATGTAAAAATAATTTTATACGATGCCTTGGGCAGGAAAGTTAAAACGGTTGTTAACGATGTTCGCCACGCCGGGTATCATAGTGTGGAACTCGACATGAGTGCTTTTGCCAGTGGCGTTTATTACTATAGTATTCAGACTGCAGATTTTGCCAGGGTAAGGAAAATGTTGCTTATAAAATAACGACATATGTCGTCTCAGAAAAGCCTATTTTTATAAAGCGGCTGAGGTGATCTACGAAAAATAAAGGGCAGCAATTAGATCGTTCTTGAAACCATATCTCGTATAATACTCTGGAGCCAGACTATAGTTTGAACGAAAGCCAATTTGACCTCAAACTGAATTGGTTCGATGAGTATGTTATTTTTTCCTTTCATCCCTCTGCTTGTCATTTGCCTGAGGGTACTGTCTCTATCAGTGAACGATTTAGTAATGTAATAGATAATGCATGGTTACGTATGAGGTGTGTACAACGATAGTTCAAAATTTCAAATAAGGGAAGATCTTATGGAATATGTTTTTAGATATTTTGTATCTGCATTTTTATTTCAAATATTCTACACTGTATAGGACTGCTTGTTCTGAATTAATATATGT
>CAZRMY010000152.1:0-3861 GCA_964601295.1 uncultured Thermoplasmatales archaeon
TTTGCTTCTTCTTGTATGCGTTGGAGTTCTTGTTGATATTTGGTGAGTTGTTCTTGGGTTTGAGCGAGTTGTTGGCGTTCGTTTTCTAGCCCGTTTTTTTTGGGTTGTTTAGTGTTTTTTTGGGTGTTGCTTATTTTTATTTTTGCGGTGGTCATGGTGGTGGGTGGTTCATGTTTGCGGTTTGTGTTAGGGGAATCGGGGGTGATATGGTGGGTGAGTTCGGTGGTGGGGTGGAAGATGTCGTCGGAGAGATCAATGTCGGTGACATAGGTGAACTGGGGGTTGGTGGCTATTTGTTGGTCGATGTTGAATTGTTCTCCTGCGGGAATGTGTAAGGGGTTGGTGTGTGTGGTAGGGTGTTCGGGGTTTTTTTTGAGTGGTGTGCGTGGTTCGATTGGTGTGGTGGAGTGTTCTGGTGTGTTGTGTTGTGTGAGTGCGTCGATTTGTTGGATGATTTCAAGATGGAGGTCAACTGGTTTTTTTGGTTGGGGTGGCTGGGTGAATGGATGTGGGTTGAATTTGATCTTTTTATTTTTGAGTGATGGTAAACTGATTGTTTCCAGTAAAAGAGGGTATATGGTATTAGGGTGGCAGCTAGCTTTAATGTACTTTTTGTTGGTGTGCATCCTTCTCAACTCTACCAATATTGTATTTTTTTATGGCATCCCATCTATTAGATTGTGTTAAAGTGCCAAGTATGTAAGAGAGTATTATTCTAATAAAGATTTCGTTAAAAAGTAAGTACACGGTACATATTTTATATAATTTACATATGATTTTTCACACAATAATTTTATCTATCTTTATTATTATTTATAACAAATATTATTAGATATATGTTTATTCTAGAAAAACGTTCCAAAAGTCAAAAAGTATTTATACCATGGATGGCATCTACTATCAAAAAAAGTAAGGCTTGAAAAAATAGCTAGGAGAGAATGGGAAATATGAAAGCAAATAGAAAATTTGTAGAAGGTGAGGAAGCAGTATCCGCTGTTATCGGTGTCATTCTCATGGTCGCAATAACGGTTGCTATTGCTGCTACAGTGTATGTCTATGTAAGCGGAATGCTCGGCGGTCCTGGTACTAGTACTCCAACTGTAGGAGCAACTTATAATAAAGAAACTGAGACTTTCACATTAGGTACGCCAACAGAGAGCGATATTAATTGGAATAATGTTGGAGCTAAACTCGTAAACAATAGTGGTAGTACAATAAATTGGATACCTGCTGCTGACATTATCAGTGGTACTTATGTTAGAGCTGGTGACGTTATAAAATGTGACACAGAAGTATACACAGGGTATTCCTATACCTTTTCGCTTATATATAACACCACTGGCGGATCAATGTATACTTATGATTGGACACAAACATAAAATATTCACTCCAACTAATGAATACTAAGTTTAATGCTGTCCAACTTTTTTTTATTTTTTTATCGTATATAAAGTATGAGAATGCTCTTTTTTAGATATTTTACGGCAGTGTTTTTGTGGGTGAATTGAGTAGAATGAATTAGCGGTAAAATATAACGTAAAGTTGTGGTTACAACTAACTATAAATATGATTGAACGATACAATAGATATATGGTTTTTCTTCCCATTAAAAAGAGTCATCTTAAGTTTGTTAAAGATGGTCGGATTTCCATTCATGAAACAACTTCGAAAGGAAGGAAATATACTCGTGGTAAAATATATCTCAAGGATAGCGATGATGTTGGTTCAAGGTATCAACTTTTTGAAATAGAGAATCTACATCTGGTTGAAAGAAACAAGCAACGCCGAAAAGGTAAGGGTTATATTATATTCGTACCGAAATGAGATTGCGACTATTTTGGAACAATGGGGTAGTTTAAATTTGCCCGAAGGGCTTTCTTGTTAACTACGGCTGTGAATACTACGTGGTCTGAAACGTAAGTGAAAGACCCGTAGATGAAACGCTGCATCTCTTTTTTCTACAATCAAACACTATCATTTTTTTGTCGCACGCGGCAGGCATAAAGCCTGCCCTATAAAGGTGCGACAGGACAAGTGATAAATTTGATTGGTGAATGTAGCGGTAGCTCTAAAAAGATTTCGGGTGACACCCGTAATAATTGGGTGATGATGATGTTTGAAACCCAATGTAATTACAACTGTTTTGGAAAACAACGTCACATCGATACCTGTATCGAAGGATTTCGTGAACTCGAACGCTTTGGATTTGTATTCAGCGAATTTGGTTTCGCTGGAAATCACGTTCATTTCCCAGTGGATGCACCGAAACGGTACTCCATTCAAACCGCTGAAATAATGCTCAAATCGTACAGTGCTAAGAAAATGTTTGCCTGTCATCCTGGTTTCCGCAAGCGTATACCCACGTGGTAGTTTCTGGAGTGGGTATGAACACCATGAATCCACTGGTATGATAGATCTTGAGAAATCAACTGCGTATTGCCGCAATCAACAGCAACTTCATGGAGTCATGGTTGTTGATGATTGTCAGCAACGATTACCCGGGGCAACCTGACCGCCGAGCGGGGGATACGGCAGCGCCCGGAGGGTTTGCCGAGGGAGCGAAGGCGGAATGGGATTATAAGGACAGACCCCTTTCATCATTGTATGGACGCGCTGTATCTGGATATAGTCCGTTTGCTCATGGGCACACTGATATTTGCCTATGCCTCATACACTGATATCAAAACACGACGAGCATCTAGTATATCTCTAGTATAGCCTTTATCCAAAAAACGTTGGTGTTCCCATAGTTCAATAAATAGTAGGCAAGCACCTATATGTTCAATCTGTAGTTTATCATTTGACGTCCTTGAAAGAGCACCCTTTTAGAAAACTATTTAACAACATGATTCCTTCTAATATTGTTAATGAAAAAACTCCATCATCTAGATATAAAAACAAAAAAAATCATACAAAACAAAATCACACGATTTCTCAGAGATGAAGACAACATACTCTTTGCCTATCTCCATGGATCATTTCTCACAGAATCCTTCAGAGATATGGACCTAGGCATCTACCTAAAAAGTACTCTTTCGAAAAAAAAGTATTAACCTATGAACTTGCTTTAGAAGACACACTGAGTAGCCTACTCTCGTACCCCTGCGACATACGCGTGTTAAATCATGCACCACTACCGTTTAGATTCTCAGTTATCAAACACGGTGTGTTACTGTTCAGTAAAAATGAACATCAAAGAGCTGATTATGAATCATTATCACTGGTGAAATACCATGATTTTGATTTTTACAGAAACAGATATTTGAGGGACGCCCTTGGCATTAAAATATGATAAAAACAAACTCACAAAACTCACCTCAGAAATATCAACAGCGCTCATGAGATTATATGAACTTTCAGAATTAGAAAAAAATGATTTCCTCTCAGACCCCCCATAAGATTGGTAGTGCAAAATATTTTTTAATCGTAGCCATCGAAGGAGCAATTGACATGTGCAATCACGTAATAGCTCTCAACAAGCTCAGAGCCCCAGATGATTATGCTGATTCGTTTAGAGTTCTTGGTGAACTGGGTATGTTTCCAGAAACATTTATGAAAAAACTTGTTGAAATGGCGCACTTCAGAAACAGACTAGTTCACATTTACTGGGAGGTAGATGACAAAGTAATTCACAACATCCTCACCGACGACATTGATGACATTGAACACTTCATAAACCATTTTACACAGTTCATAACCAAATAAATTCAATGCTAAAATAGTCAATATAATAAACAAATTTTAACTAGAATACTCCTATTAATAATACCCACGAACTGTTTAATACTGATTTAAATTAGGTCTAACCCACATTCCGCACTTTTCTAAGAAAAACATCTCATTTTTTTATTTTCTTCATCA
>CAZRMY010000153.1:0-3765 GCA_964601295.1 uncultured Thermoplasmatales archaeon
ATTAAGAGGGATGGGATGATCCTTTATAAACCAACTCTCAATTGATGGGGTACCCTATATATTTTTTGGACAAAAGAAGAAAATTATGTTACAAAATTATGCAAATGCTTTAAGCGTATCTTTAATTGCCCCGAGAGCTTCATCAACTTCTTTCTCTGAAAGTATTAATGGCGGACGGAATCGTATAGACTGAGCGCCACAGGTGAGTACGATTAATCCGTTTTTCAATAATTGATTGTTAAACATGTCTCGTTGTCCTGGACTGGGCAAATCAAATGCACACATCAGACCACGACCACGTGCGTTAGATATCACCTCAGGATGTTTATCTTGAATGTCAACCAGTCCATCGAGGAGTCGTTTACCTTGTTTTTGTGCATTGGAGATAAGGTTTTCTTCATCGATAACCTCAAGATATTTCTGACATCGCACCATATCCACTAAATTACCACCCCAGGTGGAATTCAACCGGCTGGAAACGGTGAACACATTGTCTTTCACTTCATCAACACGTGAGCTAACCATGATACCACAGACCTGGGTTTTCTTACCAAATGCTACGATATCAGGGTTAAAATCAAAATTTTCATACGCCCACATTTTACCCGTTAGTCCAACACCGGATTGCACCTCATCAAGGATAAACATTATCTCATGCTCATCGCAGAGACGACGGAGCTCATAGAAAAATTCTTTCCTGAAATGATTGTCACCACCTTCACCTTGAATGGGTTCAATGATAAGCGCTGCGATATCATCAGGATTATCATTTATTGCTTGTTCAATTTCAGCTATTGCTTGTTGTTCCCGTTCTTTAACATCATTAAGATTCTCAGGTGTTAACGGGAAGGTAATCATCGGGTTACTAATCCGTGGCCATTGGAATTTTGGGAAATATTTGATTTTATTCAGATTAAAGGTATTTGTCATACATATTGTGTACCCGGTTCTGCCGTGAAATGCGTCTTTAAAATGAATGACTTGTTGTCCGAGCTGCTTGTTGTTTCCCGCTGCAATGTTTTTACGTACTTTCCAGTCAAACGCGGTTTTCAGTCCGTTTTCTACAGCAAGTGATCCACCGCTGATAAAAAATAAATGCTTGAAATGATCGGGTACTGCGTATTTTGTGAAAGCTGCGACAAAATCTGCCATTTCAACGGTGTAGTTGTCTGAGTTAGAGGGTTTATTTACTGCGACTTCGCCGATTTTCTGTATGAATTCCTTGGTGATCAACTCAGGGTGGTTACAACCTAGTGGTGCAGTTGCAAAGAAGGAGAAACAGTCAAGCAGGTATTCGTTGGTGCGTGCGTTGTATATGCGGCATCCTTGGCTTTTTCGGAGGTCAAGGACGAAATTAAAACCATCTATGAGCATGTATTTTTTGAGTGATTCATGGACTTGTGCAGGTGTAATGGACATACGTATTCATACCCCTAGTTATTCTAGTTGTTAGAGCGGTATCTTTCGTGGTTATAAAACGCTATCGGTACACGGGGTAAATTGAGGAGAGAGGGAAAGGCGAAATGGGAGGAGAAAAGAGATGGATGGGATGCTTTTTTTCTTTTCCCTCTCTCTTTTTGAGATTTGGTTTTGACTACGTTGTTAGGGTGATGCTGTTAAGTTCGGTAAGAGTGTTGAGGTCATGCATTTTGATCATATGTTGTGATATGGTGTAGAGTGTGCTGCCGATGTAGAGTGACCGATGGATGGATGATGTCCCCCAGTAGCCGTAGGGGTTATTTTGGAGATCAGCAGCGTCTTCGAGGTGTGTGATGCGTCCTTGGTATTGGAAGCCGTTGTCAAGGGTTAGTTTATAGATGTAGGCGCCTTGGAAGGTGAATTCTCCGTAGGTGTTACCGGGTAGTTCATCGTATTCATTTTTAATGCTATTGTTTATTTCGTATATACGTATGGGTATGACGAGTAGTTCTTTGTTTTTGTCAAAGAGGAATGCTTTATGGTCGTATAACGCGGGGCTGTCGGTACCGCGGTCACCAATGATAACCTGGTCGAGTACTGTGGGGTTGGCGAAATCACTGACGTCGAACAGAGCGATTTTGAGGCCTTGGTACCAGGCGAAACTGAAATCCCTCCACCAGCCTTCTTCCTCGGTTGCTTCAACGGTGTCTTTACCCAGACCGATGATATGATCATTGTCATAGGGGTGGAGGTAATCTGAGTATCCAGGTATTTTGAGTTCACCGATGATCTGTGGGTTGGTGGGGTCTGATAGATCTATGGTGAAGAACGGGTCTATTTTTTTGAAGGTTACTAGATAGGCGCGGTCTCCGATGAATCGAGCTGAATAAATGGTTTCACCCGGGGCGATGTTTTCGATGTTGCTTACCGGGTTGAGATCCATGTCAAGAATGTAGATATTGTTTTGTGCATCATCATTCCAGCTGAAGCCGTTGGTGGTTGCGATGCGGAAGTATCCATTGTGTTCATCCATGGAGAACTGGTTGAGTATACGTCCGGGTACTTCACCTTGAGCAGTGTATTCTATGTCACCATTACGGATGCGTATGCGATGCAGCAGTGTAGTTTGTTCATCTTGTGAGCGGCCGTTGATAGATACTACATGGTATCCGTATTGTATGTATGCTATGTAGATGTTTTTTTGTGACACATACATGGTTTGGGCATTACCAATGAGGAATCCTTTTTCCACGACTTCTTCGGTGCTGTCATGAATGTTTAATGAGACGACATAGGTGAGGGTTTCAGGTGGCTCAGGTATATCAACATAATATATTTCATCGGGTGGTAGCTCAATGGTTTCATCATCAACCGTCATGGTGGGAATAGGTACCGATCGATTTGATTCGATATATCCACCGTAGTATAGATAGGAGTTTTCTGAGCATACTATGTAGACGTAATCACCGATCATACGGGAGTCAAAATAATATCCATCAACCGTGACATCTCGTACGAGCTCAGGGTTTGATGGACTGGTGAGATCATAGACTTTGATGACTGCGGTTGATCGTCCACCCCAGCCATAATAGTATATGTCTTCGCCATTATTAGACGTATGTTCATATGTGTTTCCCAGGACAACAAGTCGGTTGTCATTGATGAACAACCCGCTTAGTGAAATATCCGTATCATAGGTTAGTTCCGCGAGTATTTCAGCATTTTCAGCAGGATACCCCTGGATAATATAAACGGTTTGCCTAGCGATAACATATAGATACGTCCCATCGGTTTTGACGATATCTGGCTCATCAACGCCTTCCACCTGGATGTTGGTCTCAGAGTAATCAGGTGTTTCTGCATCAGCTTCTCCGTTAGTTACTGTTTTCTGCCAGTTTATCGACTCTGAAGTCGGAGCGGAGGCGCCTAAATCTTGAGATGCTTCATATCCATAGCTTCGTGTGTAGTTATCATATTTTGCCTGTAGAAACGAACCGATTTCTTCATATGATGAAAAGGTTTTCAGCTCATAGGTATAATTACCTTGTGATAGCTCGGTAAAGGCGTATGATGAAAATATAATACCGCTTACTAGTAGTATGAGAATAAATAGGCTTTTGAATTCGCCGTGTGATTTTTTCATAGTATGTCACATCCTATATCCATATGAGTTTCTTAGCTGATGTAGATGACTTATATCTTTCTTGATTTATATAGTACATGAAAACGTTCGGTAAAAACCAAACAAACAAAAAAAATGACATCCTCCCAAAATGAATCCATCTAAAGACGGGGGCATCCTAGCAAAAAAGATGTATTTAGCAACATGAAGGAACGCACACCACC
>CAZRMY010000154.1:0-3655 GCA_964601295.1 uncultured Thermoplasmatales archaeon
GGATTAAAATAGGATTAATTTTAGATGAGTCAAATGAATAAGGTCATCTACTGTAAGTGTAAAAAAAGATTTATATAGGAGATTGATGCATTAGTGTTATAGGGGCAACTTATGCGTATGATATCAGATAAACTTCGGTTTTTCATGGCACTAGTACTAGTATCCTTATTTCTATTAACGACCGTAAATCAGGGACATGCATTGGATCCGTCTGAAGATACAGGTTTAATATGCTCTAATTCCTCATCAAAAGCGGGTGCTTATCATACATACCCTGAGATGACAATTCTACTGAAACAACTGCAGACTAACCATTCTGATATCATGAAAGTGACTTCACTTGGGAAGACATATCAGGGTCGTGATATCTGGGGAGTCAAGTTATCCGATAATGTTGAACTAGATGAAATTGAAGAGCCTGGCGTCCTTCTCCTTGGTGCGCATCATGGTAATGAGAAACCTTCATTTGAAACCTTGATTTATTTTATTCAGTACATGGTAGAAACTTATACTTTGTCAAATGTGGATAATGACGGTGATGGTACAGTCAATGAAGATATAATTGACGGTTTAGATAATGATGGTGATGGTCTAGTTGATGAGGACCCGTCTGAGGATCGAGTGCGAGAGGTGCTTGATTCACGGGAGATATACCTTGTTCCTATGGTTAATCCTGATGGTGTGGACGCGAATACTCGTAAGAACTGTGCACCAAATCATGGTCCTTTTGGGTTGAGAAACGGAATAACGTCATATGGTGTAGATCTCAACCGGAATTACGGTTATAAATGGTGGCTTTACTACCTGTTTCCACGGCAATTCCATTTTATGCGCCATCTCAGCGATCTTAGTTTTAATTACCGGGGTGAACATCCGTTTTCAGAGAATGAAACACAAGCGGTGAAACAGTTTGTGGAAGCACATGAAAATATTAGAATCTCCTTATCCTATCATTCCTATGGGGAATTCATGTTTTACCCATGGACACATACCTCCAGGGGGACTCCTGACGAGCAAGTTTTTCATACGGTTGCAGAGGCGATTTGTGATATCAATGGCTACCGTCTGTACACAGGCCGACGTGATTATATAATACCCCGTATCGGTGGATCCTTAGGAACCTCCGAAAATTGGCTTTACGGCGTCCATGGAATTCTATCGTATACCGTTGAACTCTGTGAAACCCGAGCGCCTGAGGACCCCGCAGTTATTTTGGAATTCTGTAGAATACATGCGGGTGTCAATTTGTTTGTTGCTGAGGTTTCATCAACCGTTGAAACTGTGATCCCACATTAAAAAATCTTAGTCTAATTAACTATTTTATCGATTTGCTTCTTATAGGATTGTAAAGCATAAAATAAGTCATCCCAGACAACTTTGTCTTGTTCTAAGCTTTCTTTGAGTGTTTGATGCTGTTGGTTGATTAGTTTGACAAGCGTTTCAGTCATGGTGTTACCCATCCCATTTCAACAGATATTGTTTTTGAGTTTATAGCATTAATTGTACCTGCATATCATTTTTAACGAAAAAAAGTTGTTAGTCTATACAAATTATCGTGTAGCCTTACAATTTATCATAATGGTTGAGGGTGTATTGGTGCGGAGGGGAGGAAAATAATCTAAAAAAGTTGCAAGATTAATTCTTGTTCCGCACCAAACCCCTACTGTAATTCAGATAGGTGAGTGTGATATAAATAGTTTTTCGTTGATACACATCGTCTAGGTTGGGGTTTATTACACCTTTGTATATTAGTGGTTGTCCTCGTATTTTTGCATGAGACACAGAATGCCTTTTTGTGTTAGTTTTACTTCAGATTCAGTTACTCTTTGTAATAAATCCATTTCCAGAAATTTATTAACCATGGATTCTAGTTCTCTTTTTGGTATATTCAGTAAACCCATGGCCAATTCCATGTCCATGTCACGAGTATATAGAGTTTCCAAGAATTCGTATTCTTTTTTGGTTATATCTAATAATGTTGTAGGGGGCGTTTCGGGTTCCTCATATTTGGTATAACGGGATACATAATCTTCAACAAGTTCATCTAAATGTAACGTGTCTAGCAATGACCCGTCGGTATCATACAGCATGCATACGTTTTCTTCGTATTTCCATTGTGATACATCACGCCATGTGTACTCTAAGAACCTGCCTTCTTCTTCTGCTTCTTGTCGTATTTTTCTCTGTGGAGGCTCTGGTGTTGATGGTGGCGTTTTTGGTTTTGGCTGCTTTTGTGGTTGGTCTGCAAATAATGCATGATGTTCAGCTTGTATTTCCTTTAAGTTTACACCGATTTGTATCAGTGTTTGAACATATGATTCGCCTATGGTGTCATTAAATTCTTGGATAAAATAAAGCAAAGTATCTTGATCTATCTGTTCACATACTTTACGTATAAATGCTTCAAGGGCATTGCCCACTACTTGTTTATCTACAGTGTTAACATGTGGGTCAACTGAAACAAGTTCGGTATCCTCGGCGTATACTTTGTTAGTAAGTGCGATAGTTTTAAGAAAAGGATAGTCTGTTTGCAAACGTTGTAATGTGTTTGCCAGTATTTTCACGATATAGCTATCAAGAGTTCGTCGCGCGGCAACCTTGAAAATACCGGTTATTGTTACGTCAATAAGTTCTTTATTTGTATGATCCACACCGCTCAACCAAATAATCAATGAATGCATACTGGTTTAAAAACATGTCTAAAAAGTTTTTTTTTTTATCAGACGAACCGGATCCCTTCAAGATTCATTGGTGCCATTGTGTTCAAATTAAATTTTTTATGCATCGCAGAAGATAATTCAAGGCATTTTGATTCTTCACCATGGCCGAAGATGACTTTCTCCGGTCGTGGGGACATGTTGTTGATGAATCCCATGAGTTGCCTTCGGTCGCTATGGCCGGAGAATCCATCACAGGTTTCAATCCCCATGTTTACTTGTATGGTTAGGAGCTCTCCTTGTGAACTCAATGATACTTCTTTGCTTCCTCGTTGTATTTTTCGTCCAAGAGTCCCCTCAGCTTGATATCCAACAAACACAAGGGTGTTTGATTTATCTTCAGCCCATGTTTTGAAATATTCCATAACTGGGCCGCCATTCATCATACCACTTGTTGCCAGGATGATGCAAGGATCTTTTTTAGCAATTATTTCCTGCCGCATATCCATGCTGTCTACACGGTTGAATATCTCTGATAACAATGGGTTATCACCCTGTTGGAATATTTGAGTCCGAAGTTTATTATTTAAATATTCGGGATATGCCGTATGAATAGCGGTTGCCTCCCAAATCATACCATCAAGATAGACGGGTATATTGGGTATTTGTTTTTTCTTCACTAAATTCTCAATTACAATCATTACTTCTTGACTACGTCCTACTGCAAACACGGGGATTAATACATGACCTTTCTGTTTCATACTTCGTTTAATGATATCGCTGAGCCGTTCGGTAGCCTCCTTACGCGATGGCTGATAGTCTTCGCGACCACCATAGGTTGACTCGACTATCATTGCTTCACAACGTGGGAAATGATTGATCGCTGGGTTAAATAGCCATGTTTTCTCATATTTTATATCACCCGAGAAAGCGATGTTGTATAATCCTTCGCCAATATGAAAATGACAGATGGCTGAGCCAAGGATATGCCCAGCGTT
>CAZRMY010000155.1:0-3616 GCA_964601295.1 uncultured Thermoplasmatales archaeon
CACGGAGTTATACAAGGATGTATCCTTTGGGGTGATACCAGTTGATGAACCCTATGCTTGGGAGATGGTAGATCAAATTAAAGGCCGCAGGCTTCTTGAAGGATTCCGTAATATGAAAGCCAATAAACAAGTGGTGGTAGATTTATTGCTTCGTGTGTCTCAACTGGGTGAGGATCTTATCGAGTATGTTGATCAAATGGATTTAAATCCGGTGTTTGTATACGAGGATGGTCTTTGTGTGGTTGATGCTAAATTGATACTAAAATCTGATAAAAAAAAGAATTAGATAAGGGTGGTTGGAAATGATGACATCGATGAAAGATGAGTATAAGGTAAAAGATGTGACACTTGCTGATTTTGGCCGTAAAGAGATTGCTATTGCAGAAAAAGAGATGCCGGGTCTTATGGCGGTGCGTAAAAAATATGGGAAGGATAAACCGTTGAAGGGTGCGCGTATCACCGGTAGTTTGCATATGACGGTGCAAACCGCGGTGTTAATTGAAACACTCAGAGAATTAGGGGCAGATATACGCTGGGCGAGCTGTAATATTTTTTCGACACAGGATCATGCGGCAGCGGCTATTGCTAAACAGGGTGTTCCGGTGTTTGCGTGGAAAGGTGAAACCCTTAAGGAGTATTGGTGGTGTACGCAGCAGGCGTTAATGCATGGTGAAAGTGTTGGTCCGCATCTTATTGTTGATGATGGCGGTGATGCCACGCTGATGGTGCATACGGGTGTTGAGGTCGAAAAAAACCCTGGTTTGCTTGATAAAGACTATAGTGATGAAGGTGAGGATTTCCGGGAGCTTATGGCCCGCTTAAAAATAATGTATGATAAAGACCCTGGTGTGTGGACTAAGGTTGCACAGGATATTCAGGGTGTTTCTGAGGAGACGACGACAGGGGTGCACCGTTTGTACCAGCGGATGGCGGATAATACGTTGTTGTTCCCGGCGTTTAATGTGAATGACTCGGTGACAAAGTCCAAGTTTGATAATTTATATGGGTGCCGTGAAAGCCTGGCGGATGGTATTAAACGAGCTACTGATGTGATGATCGCGGGTAAAACCGTGGTGGTCTGCGGGTATGGAGATGTTGGAAAAGGGTGTTGTCAGTCGATGCAGGGTTTTGGTGCACGGGTGATCGTCAACGAGATTGATCCAATTTGTGCATTGCAGGCGGTTATGGAAGGGTATGAGGTTAAACCTATTGAGGATACTTTTGATGAAGGGAATATTTTTGTTACCGCAACGGGGAATCGTGATGTGATCACGGTTGATCATATGAAAAACATGCGTGATCAGGCGATTGTGTGTAATATCGGTCATTTTGATAATGAGATACAGGTTGATAAGCTGAATAAATTCCCGGGTATCAAGAAGGTGTCGATAAAACCGCAGGTGGATAAGTATGTGTTCCCGGATGGTCATGAGATTTTTATGCTTGCCGAAGGGCGACTGGTGAATCTTGGGTGTGCCACGGGTCATCCGAGTTTTGTGATGAGTAACTCATTTACGAATCAGGTGCTTGCGCAGATGGAGTTGTGGAAGAAAAAACATGCTGTCGGCGTGTATATGCTCCCTAAGATTCTGGATGAGGAGGTCGCGCGGTTGCATCTTAGTCAATTAGGGGTTAAATTGACGAAATTAACGCCAAAGCAGGCTGAGTATATTGGTGTTAAGATTAATGGCCCGTATAAATCTGAGCATTACCGGTATTAATTTTTTCAGTCAGTAAGGCAGCATCCTTTTATGCTTTGATGGCGATGCTTGCGGTTCCAATAATAATAAGCAGTATTCCGACTGCTAGGATGGTTCCCCAGGTGATGAGTTGTAGGGGTGATGTCATCCAAACGCCTTTTAATACCACGGTGATGCCGGTGCCGAGTACGACGAATCCGGCGATGGTTGATGGTATGCGTACTTGCTCTTCATACCATTTTTTCTTTTTTCGAGTGATAATTGTATCTCCTCCTTCCCATCTCAACTAATCCTTATAATATTCTTTGTTTGCATGTAGTATTTAAGAGTATGGGGATAAAATGTCAAAGTGATAAAAAATAGGGGATAGAGGTGAGTGTTGTGTTTTTTTTAGAGGGTGAGTTCGGTTGCATCTGCTGCGTCGGCGGGGAGTTCTATTGTGATGGGTTGGTTGTAGTTTGAGAAGTACAGGGTTATGTCTGTGTTGGTGGTCATTTGGTATCCCATCATGTTAAGATCCATGGTGAGTGTTTCGTAGATTTTGATGATGTATTGCGTGTTTTTATCGATGTAGAGTTTGATGTGTATGTCGTCTATGTAGTCTGAGGAGAGGTATTGTTCGACTTGGGTGGTGGTTGATCCGAGTTGATCGCTGAGGAGGTTCATGAGTTCTTCGAGGGTTGCATCTATTTGTAGGACGTAGCAGTCGTGTCCGTTGATGGTTTGGTCGGGGAGTTTGGTGACATCGCTGTTTTCGAGGAGTTGTTTTTGCATTGCCATTTGATCGTAGTTGTTCCATTGGTTTTGCCAGTCGGTGTTTGAATCTGTAAGGTCGATTTTGGTCCAGGTGTTGGTGTCGCTGTAGCTGGTTTTGGTGTAGAAGATGTTGTCGATGAGGTAGTAGGTGTAGGTTGCGGTGGCTTCTGATATGCCGGTTGATTCGATGGTGGTTTGCATGGTGAGTTGTTGGGTGGTGATGTCAGCGGTGCCGGTACTGGTGGTGGTACTGCTGGTTTGTTCTTGGTTTATGGTGACTGTGCTGGTCATGTCCATGGTGAAGGTGTAGGAGGTTATGTCTTCGGCGGTTTGGAGTGTGTTGGCTTTGATTTGTGCGGCGGTTGCGTTGTTGGCGATGCAGCCTGAGAAGGTAGTGGTTGTTAGAAGGAGGGTGATGCTTAGGATGAGTATCTTTTGATTCATTTTTTTATCACCTCTTTTGTATTGCTATTTTGTGTCATGATAGATTGTGGCTTTACTTTTTATAAAGGTATGGTGTAAAAAGTGTAGAAGTGGAAAAGTGTCGTGTGAGCAGATGGTGGAAAGAAAAAAGTGAGGGTGGAGAGCGAATCCAGCATTGTTATTTTTTTTGTGTGATTGTGTTAGAGGAATGCTCGCTCGATTCGTCTCCAGCGGGGGGATAGGTCTTCTTCGCGGTAATCGTTGATCACGTTGCACATGGGATATATTTTATTTATTTCAAAGTATATAATATTGTCGATTGAATAATCGTCTTTTGTCGATAAAGCGGTGGTTTTTTACAAACGCTAATAATGTACTTATCCAATAACCACCTCATCAAATGTGACTATTATGATTACTCTTATTGGCACCGGGCATGTGTTCAACCTTTCAGAAGCACTTATCAGCATATTCGAAGAACGGCAGCCAGATCTTATCTGTGTTGAACTTGATCAGCAACGTTATCATGCCTTGCAAACCAAACATGCGAACCCTGACGCAGTGGCGGCACCACCACCGAACACTCCATCTATCTATAAAATACTCGCGCGATTCCAGGAAACCCTTGCGGATAAATATGGCGTGATCCCTGGTGAAGAAATGTTTACTGCAGTGTCCTATGCGCAACAGCATGCAATACCCACCGCGTTTATTGATATGAACGCACAGCAGTTGTT
>CAZRMY010000156.1:0-3605 GCA_964601295.1 uncultured Thermoplasmatales archaeon
ATACAATGGGCTATAAAAACGCCTCAGACAGCCTTGACGCATCCTTTGTTTTCGGCAACCCACGAAAAGGCAACCTCGCACTCATCAGCCAAAGTGGCGCGCTTGGCATCGGCATGATATATCTCGCTAACAACGAATACGTTGGACTTTCCAAAATAATTGGTGTAGGCAATAAAATCGACATCGATGACGATGATCTCATCACCTATTTTAGCGGAGACCCGGAAACCAAAGTCGTCGGTCTGTATATCGAAGCAGTAAAAGACGGCAGATCCTTTATGAACAGTATAAAAGCCTGCAACAAACCCGTGCTTGTGGTAAAAGCAGGACGAAGCACCGCCGGAGCACGAGCAACCGCATCACACACTGGTTCAATGGCAGGCAGCGACCAAATATACAGCGCCGCGATAAAACAAGCAGGCGGTATCAGATGTCGAGACATCGTTGAACTCTTCGACATGGCACGAGCACTCGCCGGCCAACCCCCTGCCCAAGGCAACCGTATCGGCATCATCACCAATGGCGGCGGGCTAGGTATCATGCTCACCGACGCCTGCGAAGCCAACGGATTACAAATACCAAAACTCTCCAAGAAAACCTACAATAAAATCGATAAAATCCTCCCCGACCTCATAAAACCTAACAACCCAGTAGACCTAGTAGCAGACGCTGGATTTTACCGCTATGAAGCATGCACCCGTGCACTCCTCGAAGATCCTGAGATAGACGGCATCATTGTCGCCTCAGTACACGGCGGCTACGCACGACCTCAAGAATACACCGGCGCTATACTCAAAATGATCCGAGAACGAAAACTCCATGAAGAATTTAAAAAACCCATACTCGGCTGCTGGGTAGGCGGAAAAGAATTCGAAGACCTCGTCCTGGATCTCAAAGCAGCAGGCGTACCCATCTACCCGTCATCATGGCGTACCGCTCGATCCATGCTCGGCCTTGTCCTCGAAGGACAACGCATACAACGTGAACAACAAGAAACAAAGCAATAACTTTACTCTACCCAATCGACTTGTAAAATCTTTTCCCAATCAGGCAGCTTATTCTTCCATTTATCAACCAATTCCTCAGGTATACATTGTTTACAGATACCCACCAAATTAAAAAAACAAGACGAACACACATTTCGATTACATTTCGCACATACAAACCGTGCTTTCTCTTTACCACATACCTCGCATGTACCCCGCGGTTTTTTCATCGTTTTTTTGGATGATTTCGTTTTAGACTGCTGAACAACCGATTTACCCTCACTTTCACTCTCTTTGACCCATTGTTCTAACTCTTTGTTCATTTTCTGCTTAGTTAACTGATCAGTCTTTTGCTGGAGTCCTGAAATATTTTTCTTGGTCATATACCCTAAACCCTTCGTATGTTTACTAAGAATATACACAATAATGGATCATGTTTATCTACTTTTTTGCAGATTACTTTCGTTGTTTGGTAAAACGAAATATAAAATTAGCTAAAAAATGAAAAAAAGGCGTCACTATAACTAGAAAAACGATATGCCAAACGGTGAAATTTGCAAAAAACCAATGTGTTGCTGTAAATCCAGATACATGCAGAAACGTACTGATGCAAAATGAAAACACAAGTGATCCAGTGATAAAATCTAATTGGTCAAAACCAAGCCAATCATCACCACGTTGTTTGCCTATTCTTCGTTTAAAAAAACTCTCAATAATATCCCCAAGTAACGCGCCGAAACAGAGCGAAAAAATAATAAGTATCATAAGCGGAAAACGACCGAACGTGCTTAACTGTAAAAACCCATATTCAGAAGTATTGATGTAATCAGCGGCAACCACTAAACCAAATCCCCCCGTCATACCAATGAATGTACCAGATAATAATCCTCGCCATGTTTTACCATCGCCTAAAATACGCCGCCCGTCTTTCCAGTTGTACCCCCTATCAATAGGTTTCCCACCTCCAACAATGACTGCGCTGGCATTCGCGATATAAGCGGGTATAATAAGCCAAAAAGCCTGTAAAATGATCACGAGAATATCCATTGCAGCCTTGAATACAACACTCCTTTAAAATATGTTGCCAAAACCATTACAAAACAGAGATGATATATGGGGAAGCGTACTGTTTTTTTTTACCGTGCTACCGGTGCGTCTGTTCGTGTTAACCGCAACCCAGTATATGCAAGACGGTTTGATCGTTTCGCTAACGCTTTCAACGCAGTGTTAGTAATACCGAAATATTCTGATACCGCGTTACCATATTTTCCGTCATCACCAATATACTCATGTATTTTTGTTTCTAAATCTTGAAATGCTTTACCGTCAAGGGAAGACACATTGAAAATATCGCTAATTTCATGAACCGGACATGAAATGTTGATGTTGAACAATGAATAAAACGATCGGTACATTTTCTGAGGTTTGCCATCTACACCTTCTTCAGGCGTGGTCCATTTTGTTTCCACGAGTTTCATTTTGTCAAAAAGATCAAGAGCGCATGTACCATCTTTGCCATATTTATTATGGATATCGCTCTCGGTTACCCAATCCTTGGTAATTTCACTGAAAACCTCTTTTTTTGTGTTATTGTCAAAAGCACGAATGATTGACACTAAATCAGTTGAATCGTTAATTACTTTTGTCCGCATCATCGGTATCCCGTTTTATATACTACAACCACATTTCTCATATTTAAAACTTTTGTATATTTTTTAAAATATTTTTTCTAAAAATAATATATCTTATCTGCCATTCTCCTAACAATAAATGTTCACAAACACCCAAAAAAACCAGCTAAACTACCAAAAACCAACAAAGAAATGGACTCGTCGGGATTTGAACCCGAGGCCTCCTCCATGCCAAGGAGGCGATCTTCCGCTGATCTACGAGCCCACAAACTACTATACTAATTCAGGCCTACAACTTATTACAGCAAATAAAAGTTATGATACTTATGATACCACAGTGCAGCCTAATAATTATAAATCGTAATCCCATATTTCTTCCACTCATATGAAACAAAACCAACTCGAACGATTCTTGCAGCAAATACCGTCACACCCACATCCCTCTCCACATCAGGAACAATACATGACCCCAGCGCATATCGCAGCTGATGTCATATACACCGGACTCTTTTATTCAGACATCCAAAACAAAACAATACTCGATCTTGGCTGTGGAACAGGCATATTCGCCATCGGTGCAGCACTCACCGGTGCACACAACGTCTATGCAATAGACATCGATACACCCGGTATCGCAATTGCAGAAGCCTTTGCGCACACGCACAACCTTACCGTCAATTTTATTATCCAAGACATTACCAAATATACCGTTCATGCTGATACTATACTCATGAATCCACCTTTCGGCGCACAAAAAAGCAACAAACGAGCCGACCGCATATTCCTTAAACACGCAGCAACACTAGCCCCCGTTATCTATACATTACACTTAACTGATACGCTCCCTTTTATAAAAAAATTGACTAAAGCATTACAGCTTGAGGTCACCCTGCAAAAAAACTATCTTTTTCCCATTAAAAAACAGTTCAACTTCCACAGCAAAGAAGTAAAAAAATTTCCAGTCAGCCTTTTACGATTACAAAAACAC
>CAZRMY010000157.1:0-3581 GCA_964601295.1 uncultured Thermoplasmatales archaeon
TTACTACATACACGGGGAGCTGTGCTTTTTTGATAAGATCCAGTGCGGGGCCATCAATCACGGTATTTTTCCCGGCGCTTTCCCAGGTGGTCCCATAAGTTGTGATAAGCTCATCTATCGTGATTGTATCGAGTTTTTTTGCCTTAGAGAATTTATTTGGGTCTTTAGTGTAAACACCGTTGACGTTTGTTGCGATTATAAATCGATCTGCTTTTGTTTTGATAGCTAGCTCTGCACCAACCATATCTGTGCTATGCCCCGGGGTAGTTCCTCCCATAATTACAATCCGTTCTTTTAACAGCGATGCATCCGTTGTATTAGATGGTATAATCTGGTTGCAATGCGTAACTAGTTTACTGAGAAATAAGGCATTTATCTGGGTAATAGCAATACCTAGTTCATCAAGTGCCTTTTCAGATAAGTTGAATTCTCGACCAAGGCGGATATACTGTCGGGCGTTTTTTCCGCCACCTATTACAATATACATGCGATTGGTTTCACTGATCTGATCAAGTAAGGCAGTGAGTTTCTTTAGATAGGGTACGGGATTATCTTGGCCGAATAAAACGGATCCGCCGAGTGATAGGACAATATGTTCCATTGGCACACCTCTGTGCAGTTTTTTTATTCTACTTTTTGTGTATTTTTGAAAAATGACGAATAATCTGTTAGGCTACTTCAGGTCCAATGTATCCTTTACCTTTTTTGGCTTTGTCGCCAAGTCGTACTTGCGGTAGAGGGATAGGTGGTGGGAGACCAAGGTCTTTAGCTAATCCAACAGCAGAGGGCACACAGGCATGCATAATAGTGGTATGTATGCGACTGGCGTTTTCGTTGGGCATTTTCCGGGTTTTTGTCCATTCGCGTGTGATTTTTTGTGCATCATCATTCTCATAAACTAGTGTTCCTTCTAGTTTGATGACACCTAATGGTCCGTAACTGGCGGTGTATTGGAATTCAATGGTCGCCTGGTTTTTTTTAGTAGCGGTTATCTGTGAGATGGTGCTATTATGATCAATGCGGATTTGTCGTGGTTTTTCATTTGGCGCAAGATAACGACGTGCTTCAATATTTTTGAGTCGTACGTTTCTGATTTTCATTATACGAGGTGTTAATAGGAAGCTTGTTTTTACCTGTTTCGTTCGTAGATAGGATCTAGTTAAGGTAGTCAGAAATGATGGGTATATAGAAAACTTCATAAATGTGTAGTTATTGAACTCCAAGGGGCGATCTCCCATGAATTATCTGATAAAAAGCAGTATTTTTTGTGTATTACTAGTGGTACTGGTATCGTTAGGTGCAAGTGTTTCCGCTGACTTTGATACAAATAGACATATCGTTAAAATTGACAGCACGCAGTCAGGGCTACAGATTGTTGAGTCGTTAGAATTACAGAATACCGGTGATGAAAATGTCACCTCGTTTGAGGTCTGGGTGCAGAGTGATGCAACTGATATATCAATTATGATTGGTGAGGAGAAACTCACACCAATTATTACAGGGAATGTGTATACATGTAATTTATCTACTGCTAATCTGGATGTCTCTGCTGATGAAATAGTGGTTGCTGAGGTTTCATATGTATTGTCAACGCAGAGTGACAATTATTTTGAGAAAAAAGTACTGTATGATACAACCTTTTTATCAGTGAGTTTTAATGATAAAGAATTGTATCGGACTGACACGGTATTGCCTGCCGATTCTTCAGTGCGATTGTTACTGTATCGACCTTCGGAGGCGCCTCTTGATTTAAATATTATTATCGCGATTTTTGTATTGGTTGTAATCCTGATTATGTCGACCTTGTATGTACTAAGGAAGCAACGGTCTCGATCAAAGCAGGCCGTGGTTGAATCTGAGGAGCTATTAACGTTTAAGAAATCGCTGCTGATGGGTTCTTTAAAGGAGATCGAGAAAAAACATCGCGCAAATCAGATTTCTGATGATACATACGCAAAGTTAAAAGATGAATATAAACAAGACGCGGTCGCGGTAATGAAGAAACTGGAGGATTTAAAGTAAAACAGTGTAGCTTTGATTTTTTTTTGTAAATTAAAAATCAAAAATACTTGGTTGTTGTGCCTCAGCGTCCTGTTTTTTCTCTGAGCAGGTAATCTTTGTATGTTTCAGATCTGTTTGTGTGTCCGCGGTTTTAGGTGAAGGTTTCATAATTTCTTTTAGTTTATGTTTATGAGATGATCCCAGCAGTTTAAGGACTTCGTCTTCGCTAAGATCGAGTTTGTTTTTCATAGCACAGGCGAATTCAATATCATTTTGGAAGATTTTTTTGAATTGATGGATGCATTGCTGTTGGATTTTGTTTTTTGATGTATGTGCAAGGCTGCCAATTTTTTTGTTGAGCGTATCGGTGAGCACACGGGTGTTTCGTGTTTGTTTCATGATACGTAGCCAGGTTGGGAATTTATAAGTGTCATTGCCGTATTCATGTGATTTTGCTTGGGCTACACCACTGGTCATGAGATCGGTAGCGTAACTCCAGAAACCATAGTGTTGTCGCTCGGTTACTCTTCCTAGGAACATGTCTGCTTTACTGAGTGCTTGATATGCTTGGGTAAGATCATCAAGGGCGATGTATTCACGAGGAAGATTTTCTGTTATCCACAAAAGGAGCATATCCGGTGATTCGTCAAGGTTTCTAATGCTTTCCCGGAGGGATTGAATATTAGTGGTTTTGAATATTTCTCTGAGTCCATCAAAAATTATTTTTTGCCGATCACGGTATCCAAGTACGTCAAGGGCGGTCAGGTCAATCTCGGTTTTGTTAAAGGATATTGATTGTAGGTCATTGACTGCTGATCGGATGTCACCGTTGCATCGGTCTGCGATTGTTTGCAGGAGTTTGTATTCAACGGTAAGGTGTTCTTCACGGCAGATCATTTTGAGGTATTCTGTGATAAGATTTGGGTAGATTGGATAGTAGCGTATCTGCTCGCATAGATACTTCAGTGGTTCTCCACCGCCTTTAATAAGATTGTAGTAGTCATTTACGATTAGAACGATGGGCTGGTTACTGTGTTTTATGGTGTCGATGATGGCTTTTTTTCCTCCGCGATCACTCATATTAGCTTCATTGGTCGCTTGATCAGTTCGCTCATAGAGATTGTCTGCTTCGTCGAGAATGATGAGTTTTCGCCCTCCTTTTTTTGAGGTGTGAAACATGCCGTTTGCATCAAATGTTTCGTTGAGCGATCCTGATGTGGCGATGGCTTTAATGGTTGCAGCGTTGCGTGCATCTGAGGCGTTTAGTTCGATAGGTGTCCAGTGGAAATCATTTGCAAGAGCCAATGCACTGCTGGTTTTTCCGATGCCGGCTTTACCTGAGAGTATTACTGCACGTTTAGGTGGTGTTTTCTGTGTTGTCCAGCGTTCCGCCCATCGGCGGAGTTGACCAATTGCTTTGTCGTTACCGATTACTTCTTCGAGATGCTGTGGTCGGTACTTTTCAGCCCAATCGTGCATGTTTTTCTGTACCTCTTAGGTGTTTTTGTAGTTTTTTGTTATATCAGTACTTCGGGAGGTAAAGAAAGGTAACTATTTTCAACCAGATACCCCATTCATTA
>CAZRMY010000158.1:0-3570 GCA_964601295.1 uncultured Thermoplasmatales archaeon
AAAAAATAAAAGAACACAAACTCAACAGAGTAATTGTAGCAAGTTGTACCCCGCGGACACATGAACCACTCTTCCAGGAAACGTTACGTGAAGCCGGGCTTAACCCGCATTTGTTTGAAATGGCAAACATCAGAGATCAATGCTCCTGGGTACACATGAACGACAAGAAAGGAGCCACGGACAAAGCCAAAGATTTAATGAAAATGGCTGTGGCAAAAGCCCGATTAATTGAACCGCTTGAACCAATCACTGTAGATATCACTCAAAAGGCGCTAATAATCGGCGGCGGCGTAGCTGGAATGACCGCAGCACTGGAGATAGCTGACCAAGGTTATGACGTATTTCTTGTTGAAAAAGAAAACAATTTAGGAGGAAATCTGAATCATATTGATCATACGCTGAAACACTCTAATATACAAAAGTATTTGAAAGACACCATCAAAAAGGTAAGGGAACATAAACACATTAACGTCTATAAAAACGCACATATCGAACAAATCGATGGGTTTGTTGGTAATTTTAAGACCACGATTAAGAACGGAGCTGCATCCCTTGAAGTTGAACATGGTATTATCATTGTTGCAACTGGTGCAATGGAATCAAAACCTACTGCATACCTGTATGGTAAAGATACCCGGGTGTTGACCCAGCAGGATCTCGAAGAAAAAATAGCGCAGCACACTTCTTTTCATAAAAAAACGATAGTTATGATCCAATGTGTTGGAAGCAGAGATGAACAAAGACCATACTGTAGTAGAATTTGTTGCTCCGTAGCCATAAAAAATGCGTTAAAAATAAAAAAAGAGTATCCTGATGCTGAAATTTACATGTTATACCGGGATGTACGAACATATGGGTTTATGGAAAAATATTATGAAGAAGCCCGGGAAAATGGCATATTATTTCTGCGATATACGCCTGAGGAAAAACCAAAGGTTACGAAAGGGAGTAAAGATCTTAAGGTAGAAATTCGTGATATTATTCTTGATGAAAAACTTATCATACATGCTGATAATGTTATTTTAAGCTCTGCAATTGTTCCTCCAAAGGACAATGAAAGGTTGGCACAATTATTGAAAGTACCACTGAACAGTGATGGGTTCTTTTTGGAAGCACATGTGAAACTACGACCTGTTGATTTTGCTACTGATGGCATTTTTGTAGCTGGTATGGCGCATTATCCAAAAACTATCGAAGAAACGTTATCTCAGGCATATGCTGCGGTTTCACGATCAGTAAAACTATTATCAAAAGAACACCTGGAAATTGAACCACGGATTTCAAAAGTTGATGAAACAAAATGTATTGGCTGTGGACTCTGTGAATCACTATGTCCATCTAATGCGATTGAACTACAACTTAAAGAGGGAGGACGAAAAGCACATGTTATTGCCGCATCCTGTAAAGGCTGCGGTCTTTGTGGAGCAAGCTGTCCACAGCAAGCAATATCTTTACAACATTTCAGAGATGTAGAAATAGACGCACAGATCAAAGCATATGCAGGGGGATAACCAGAATGCCATCATTTAAACCAAAAATATTAGGATTCCTCTGCAACTGGTGTGCCTACGCGGGTGCTGATCTAGCCGGTGTATCACGGTTTCAATACCCATCTAATATCAGAGTTATTCGAGTAATGTGCTCAGGCCGCGTTGACCCTGTGCATATATTTCATGCCTTCAAAAATAGTATCGATGGAGTCATGGTTTTAGGCTGCCACCCTGGAGATTGCCATTATCAAACAGGTAATTACGAAGCAGAAAATAAAATGCTGATGACTAAAAAAGTACTTGAGCAAGTTGGTATACATCCGCAGCGCTTATACCTTGATTGGGTGTCTGCTGCTGAAGGAAAAAGATTCAGCGAGGTAATCACCCTTTTTACTAATGATTTACAGCAGCTCGGGCCTATAACAAAAGATAAAAATCATTCCAATAAAGCATTACTTGGCGAGCATATTGTTACTGACACTACTATACGCTGGCTTGTGGGAAAACAACGAGAACTTTCTGAAATCGGTAATGTATATGCAGAAAAAATTGATGCGAAACAAATCAATGACTTATTAGAACTCAATATCCTTAAGCAGTATCATAAAAATCTGATTTCTGCTTTGATAACAGATACACCGTTGTCAGTTGATCAGATTGCTTCACAGCTATCACTCAGCACTGATCAAATTTTTGAGTACCTGTCCACTATGGAGGCAGAAGATACCGTAAAGCTGTGTGATTTTAAAGAGAGCAAACCCCGATATCAAACCATTATCTCTAAGGAGGAACCTCGATGAGTACACATGTTGGCGCAGTCTTAGTGATTGGTGGTGGAATCGGTGGGATGCAAAGTGCATTAGATCTGGCGGATTCTGGTTTCAAGGTATATCTTCTTGATTCATCTCCTTCGATAGGAGGTACCATGGCACAGTTGGATAAAACATTTCCCACTAATGATTGTTCAATGTGTATTATGTCACCGAAGCTGGTTGATGTAGGGCGTCATCCAAATATCGAGTTACTAACCCTTGCTGAGCTTGACACGGTAAAAGGGAAAGAAGGAGATTTCACAGTTGAAATAACCAAAAAAGCCCGCTATGTTGATTTAGAAAAATGCACTGGATGTGGCGTGTGTGCACAACACTGCCCCATTGATGCGATATCAACCTTTAATGAAGGTCTTTCAAAACGAAAAGCCATTTATGTGAAATATCCGCAAGCTGTGCCTTTAAGCTATACTATCGATCGTGACAAATGCATTGGCTGTGGTCTCTGTGAAAATCTGTGTCTAGCTGATGCTATATGCTATGATGCACATGATGATAAAATTCAGGTGCACGTAGGCTCCATAATTGTAAGCCCGGGTTTTGAGGAGTTTGACCCCAAGTTAAAATCAGAATATGGGTATGGTAGATACTCTAATGTTATCACCAGTATTGAATTTGAACGGGTGCTTTCTGCATCTGGGCCATTTAAAGGTAGAGTAATGCGGCCTTCAGATGGAAAAATACCCAAAAAAGTAGCGTTTATCCAGTGTGTTGGATCACGGGATAAATCCTGTGGCAATAACTATTGCTCATCAGTCTGCTGCACGTATGCAATTAAAGAAGCAGTGATTGCTAAAGAGCATAACGCGCAGGTACAACCGACTATTTTTTATATGGACATGCGAACATTTGGAAAAGGTTTTGAAGAATATTACACTAGAGCAGAGGATGAGCATGGCATAAAATTTATACGCTGTAGGATTCCCGAGATACAGCAGAAAAACTCAAATAAAAATCTTATACTTAGATATGAATCCGAGGAGGGCTCATATCACGAGGAAGAATTTGATTTAGTTGTCCTCTCCGTTGGTTTTCAACCAAACACTACCATTGAAAAACTTAGTAAGAAACTAGGTATTAAACTCAATAAATTTGGTTTTTGTGAAGTAACAGAGTTTACCCCCATTAACACGTCGCGTCCGGGAGTATATGTCTGTGGTGCTTTTTCCGGGCCTAAAGACATTCCAGAAACGGTGATGGGTGCTTCTGGGGCATCAGCTAAATCAACTGAGTTTATTTCACAAGAGCGA
>CAZRMY010000159.1:0-3437 GCA_964601295.1 uncultured Thermoplasmatales archaeon
TTATGTGTGTCTATGATCTGTTCTGTTTATTGGTTTATTTAAACGTGCTGTGGAAAAGTAACAAAATAGAAAATGGCTAATGTAGATTTTATGATGTCTTTAGTGGACGTTATAACTTTTTTTATTAAACAAGTTTTTTGAGATTGAAATAATGTAGTTGATTTTTAAATGCGCTTTTTTCAACTGAGGCAAACGTGATTATCATTTCGCCGGTTTCGGGACATGCGACCCATTGATGCATCGTACGTAACAGTCCTATACGCTGTGCGATAAACATAAGTATATTTGTGCGTCCATTGTAGACATCACGAAGCATACTTATTGTGGTGTTTAAATTCATAGCGCCCCAGGTGTCCTCGATGCCGTTGCTGAGGGTGTTGTAATGGTGCCAGTACGGGAAATCTGGGTTATACCCAATGAGGAATAATAGGAGACTTGAGGGGTCATAGCGGTCTCGTTGTGTTGACGCGGTGGTAGGATTAATAAAGAAATTTGTTCGCCGTACAACAGCTGGTATAGACCAGCAGGGAGGGGTTGATTCAACTGGGTTATCCCAGGTGCCTGCATATGAATAGTGTGCGGTGGTTTCAACGGCATATCCTGTGTGTTCATCGGCATCTGAGACAATGTAGTTGTATCCGCAGGTGCTGTTTGTGGTAATATAGGTGATAGCTTCAGTGGTTGTTGCAGCATGATCGAGAACGAGTTTTAACCGGAAGGTCATGGGTGTACCATAATCGGTTTCATCAGAGCACCATGAGGACATTTGCCCTAGGCCAACCCCTTCGGTGTTGATGCCACCGAGGCTGCCGACAAATCCTGCGAACCCGGGTTGCAATGAGGCATACCCGTTGTCAGGTTGTCGTACTATCATAATTTGATTTTGTTGAAGGTACACCCCTGTTTCTGGGTCTTGTATATCGAGTGGGTAGTCTAGACTACGGGTATGATACAATTGATTGTCACTTGTTGCGTTACCCCATGCTGCGATGCCACAGCAATGAAAACGCATGGGTATTATGTTGACCAGAGCGATTTTTTCAAAGCTGATATCTGCTCCTTCTGCAACACCCTGGAGTTCCTGTATGATTTCTAGAGGTGTGTAATGTTGAGTGATATTCCAGAGTTTTAGTAGTTTATCATAGGTGAGTCCCTGTTGTTTGGCATAATGAAGATACGCCCGGCTGTTTTGTTTGATCTCCTCAGCAAGCAAGTCGCCATGTTGGAATCCCATTTCGTAATACGAACCTGTGACATAGAGGATATCGACGTCATCAGAGCGTTTGAGATATCCATGTGAATTGAGTTCAATCTGTTTTTCTCCTGCGTCTAGTCCCCAGGCTACGGGGATATTTATGAGAAGTATAGCCACTAGCGAGATTGAGAGAATACTCCTCGTTTTATCTTGAGATACATATGACATGTGAAAACCTTGTAGTATGCCTCCAATTGGTGTTATCAGGTTTGTGGTTAATAAATATTTTAGCGGAAAAATTTATTATTGCTCGTACCATAGTTTTTTAATATACTAGGTGATATCTTTTATTTGGTGAGGGTGGATGACGAGCTCACATGTGAGGGATAGATTTGGGGAAAGTGCTGGTAAACTCTGGAGTGTGCTTAACGAAAAAGGTCCGCAGCCCGTTACTAAACTTAAAAAAAATAGTGGTCTTAATCACTCAGAATTGTTACGCGCTGTTGGCTGGCTTGCCCGTGAAAATAAAATCAGAAAGCATGAGAGTAAATTTCTGCTGGGTGAAACAAATCTGACGGATCATATTGGTAGTAACGCGGGTAAAGTTTGGAAGGCACTTGATATCTGGGATGAGGCACATCTCTCGTCGCTTATGCATCTTACCCGGTTATCTGAAGAAGACATTCATGCAGCGTTAGGATGGCTTGCCCGTGAAAATAAAATTGATCAACGGCCGGCAACCCAGAATCCTCAGAAAACCTATTTTGTTATTAAACGATAACGCTACTCATAGTGTGTACAATACTATTTTAATAGACGGTAATCGACAGTTTTTTTTCAGAATAGAATTTATCGTAGTGTGGTAGCAAGTTCTGAGAGTTTTTGCTCTACGTCCAGCTCAAATCTATGATGTGGCATTTCCGGTTGAGATAGTTCTTCTGATTCGTTTTGTTGTTCCCATTCAGCGATTAATGCATCGACTTTTTGTGCGACTGCCATGTGGAAGTCAAATGGTGTTTCTTCTTCTATTGCAACCGCGGTCGTCCATGGTGTGCTGGGTGTTGGATTAGTGAATGGCCGTGGGTTGAACCGTATGTTCATATCCTTTAATGAGCTGAGCAACTCGATACCTGCAGCTATGGTTTTATGCATCGTACATCCCAACTGTTCAGATAATTTCGAGGATATAAATAGTTTTTATGCAGCTGTATATGCACCTATAAAGAATACTGTGGAGCAGTTGGCATTTCCAAGGTGAATTAGGTTATTTTTTAGTGGAGTTATAGGTTTTTTTTGTACGTTTTTTGTATTGGGTAATCGTAACGTAGATAAATGTGGTGAGAACAAGGTAGCCGATAAGCAGAAATAGTAGCATGGTTTCAAATGATGACTGTGCGTCCTCAGGAGAGTAATACTCGTCATTGACCGATCTCTCTCTATCCCCTCCGCTCGCTTCTGAATGCATGGTATCTTCGTCAAAGTAGGGTAGTAGGAATGGTACGGAGAGTACTGCCGTGATTAAACCGGCGATAAGCAATGAGCCAAGGAGGATTCTCCAATTCATCATCCATATCGTATCGTATGTTTATTGATATAGATTATGAAAAAAAAAGAATAGTACTCAAGTTAATGAACGGTGGATGTTTGGTATACCTATCTTGAAGATACCTGTTTTTACGGTGGTTTTAGAGGCGTATCCAATGTATACGCGGACCAAATGCGAGAATGGCGATGGTGAATCTGCCCAGCATTAGTCGTGCGCCGACAGCGGGAAAGAAAAGGGTTGACTGTGATAGTGTTCGTAGTATGCCTACATGATCGGTGACCACGAAATCAATGAATGGGATGAGTTTTGCGAAAATTTCTAGGCGATAGGTCAGTAAATCGGAGGGGTTGTCCTCTGAGAGATTATATACCATGGGTTCAAGTTGCACGGATACTAAACAGATGGTGGGTAGCACATCGATCATAAAGGGTAGATATTGATCAGATTTTTTGTTGAAGAAGATACCCGTGGTGAGCGCGTCGTTTACCTCTCCTATGGTCATATCAGGTGAGATACCCAGCTGTGTGAGTCGTTCCATACCTTGTTGCATACTTCGTCGGAGGATATGACGATGATATCCAATTCCATTAGTGCTCTGCAGTCGTGTTTTAATCCCATCGATGAGATCACGCAAGGTAACAGATTTCAACACTGCTTGTATGTCATCGGTATCAGGCTCTGTATTTTGTATAAGCT
>CAZRMY010000160.1:0-3386 GCA_964601295.1 uncultured Thermoplasmatales archaeon
CAAAATTACTAGAACTAACATATTGGATACAATCTCCACCAACACCTTCATCCGGGAGTTGTTCACCTCTATTAATTGAATCAGTGTAATGATTGTCGAAATACACCCACTCACAGTGGTAGAACCAACTACCATCATCATCTGTGTTTGTTACTTTACAATCAATAATTTCATACTTACCCGAAGTGCGTGAACCACATATTCCTCTACCTCCTCCATAAGTTCTTACATTTACTAATTTAGGCGAATGACAGCCTGTTATATCTATATTATTAGCCGTTTCATTATAATTGTGAACAGGTCTAGCATTGTGGAAAAAGATATTTCTCACCTCCAATTCATCACTTCCGTCAACGGCTCGAAGTAAACCATTGCTCTGATCTGTCCAAATACGAGGTCTATCCTCATCATCATTACCAGATCCATAAGCGTCAATAGTTATATTGTCACCGTCGACATTAACCGGTGTTGTTATATACCAGCTCTCTCCTCTTTTAAAATAATATGTTGTATTATCACTCCACGATATATCCGATATCTCATCGAAAGGGCTGCCCTGCGATCCGTCACCGCCATCACCGGCACTTGCATCGAGATAAACCTGCGCATCGACCGATAATATGGTGAAGGACATTATTATTATAAGTACTATTAATTTTTTCATGATTATTCGATTATTATTACATACTGTTCAACTCCCAAACCCCATATCTTGTTGTTATCTTCATGTATAAGCAAATTCCGAAGTTTAAGAATGATCGTTTCATTGTTACCAGTGTTTATTTCTGTGACAAATTCTTGCAATATATCCTCCTTAAAAATGTGAAATGCTTCATTAATCGCAATGAGATCGTCAAGTGTTAAAGTGGAATTTTTAGGATTTATGCGAAACGTATCTGATTCACTTATAGAGTAGACGGTATCGTTAAAAATACTTTCTACATTATCAATCACTTCTGATCTATCCAGTATCGCACCGTACTCATTTCCGGCCAGTTCATCCAGGTAATCTATGACCTGATCACTAAATTCTACTTCCTGGGCATTCATAACGAATACAAAGGATGTGCATAATAATAATAATCCTAGTTTTTTCATATTTCTTGTTTTAAAATTGTACTTCAACAAATTTGGCAGCAGCATATCCTACTTGTAAACTATTGTTTCCGGAGGCATCATTCGCTGTTACTACCAAGGTATTACTTGCACCAAAACCCCCCGCAAATGTTACGTGAACACGCCTGTAGTTTATCAATCCAGCTCCGAAACCAGAGGTGCCACCATCGTATAATCTCACTTCTATTGATACTTGACTACCATTTATTCGGACACACTCAACCAATAATCTGTGATTACCTTGCGGAATATTTTGAATCATTACTTGTGTGGTTGCATTAAGCTTTATTCTTAATATTCCATCATTATCTGAATTGGAAAATAATACATTCATCACTATGCTATTGCCAACCGCACCAAGTAAATTGCTACCACAGTTTGCATCAATCATTGTGGTTTCTGTTGATCCGACTTGGGAACCGGTGGATTGTGTTTCTAATATCTGATCATTATCATAAGGTCCGTTGCTAGTAGGAATAGTCACAGTATTGCCGCTACTGATAGATAAATCTTGACCGTTTACACTCAATGTTTGCAATTCATTGGACGTTGATCCGTCAACTTCGCTGGTTAAGTATCCATTGTTGCTGACATAATTATCCACTTGCGTTTCCGACAATTGAGTGTCATCATCACCATCAATTAATCCTGCAGGTATCCCACTTAAACTTAAAAAGTTTCCATCAAAATCATCAGTGTAATCTGTATCAAGATTTGGCGGCACATCTGTTAAGTCATTGAAACTCCCACTAAATCCAGATGCTCCGGTTCCAGAACCCAAGGTGAATTGATAAGTACCCAACGGTTTTTCCATCCATACAGAATCAGCATCTGGAATCATAAACCAATCATTTGCTAATCTCAAAGTATCGAATACTGTGCCTTGAATCAAAAGAGTATCTTTAATTAAAGGGGTAAATCCCCATGTGTCCTTCGCGTCATTATAAGTTATTTGATAAAATGATGTTTGATCCGAATGTTTCGATTCAAAAGCTGCATCAAAATTACCAGGTAAACTAACTCCACCGCCTCCACCTGATCCACCGATGTTGCACGTATCCCATGCTGTACCATTGTAATAGAGCAAATATTGACCTTGTGCTCGTATATCTCCCTGTTTTGGCGTTCCTGTAAAGGTACTCAGATTGATATGTCCTGTTTCAACGGACTGAGGCACAAATAAGATTTGAGTGCCATCGTCGTAATAAAATTCAAGATCAGAAGCTGGATAGTCATCAGCTCCTTTATAATAGATTGCGCCTTGTAACCCGTCCACGACTAGACGTGAATTGATACGATCATTCACAGCTTTCCAGTTTGGAATCCATTTTGGATCATCCCAGTAGTATAGATCGGAGCGATAAAACAAGCCTGAATTACTCCTCGTATCTACTATTTCAATACCATGACCGTTGCTATTATCCATCTCGATTTGTTTATACTCTAACGTAGGCGCATTGGCAGTTCCCAACTGAACAACCGTTGGTGTGATGTATAAAAATCTCAAGACATTAGAAGCATCCTGACTTTCTAACCTAAATTGATTATTTGATCCAATATTGATGGTTGTATTTCTATTCAATGTTCCACCTAATTCCAGTTTCACATCAGATGAATTCCATGTAAGACCTTGCCCTACATAATCACTAATTGAATTACCAATTTCAGTTCTCACGCCTTGTAAATTTGGTATCCAACTTGGATCATCTTGATACGTTACGCCTGACATATATTTCATACCATACCTATCGTAACTATCATACACCCGGATACCTTCTTGATTCTGCAAAATCTCCAAACCTTTTCTTTCTCTCATACCCGTTGAAGTATTCATGTGATTATACGAGAGATCAATCCGATACAGTGACTTACTCATATTTAACATTACCCAATCACCAGATAAGGGACCTACTGCTGTGTCATATCTCAGTGTAAATTCACCAGAATTATTGAATAAACGAGTATGGCCGTATATTTTACCTCCCAAATTCATACTGTCACCTGCGGCTGTTAAACCGGAACCAGCTGCTAAAGATGGCTCCGATCCACCAGAACCAATATCAACCACCTTATACCAATTGCCATTACTGGCTTTAATGCTATCAGTTGCCAGCTTGTCAATTCTTATGAGGCTGTCATGCTGGATCATAAAGGTGCCATCCGCTTTATGAATAAGCCGAAGCGTATCCTGCCCGTCGAGGGAGACGTATAGCCGGCTGCCTTTTGTGGGGTTTGGAAAAAACGGATCGTCCTGGGCTTGTGTTGCCAAA
>CAZRMY010000161.1:0-3372 GCA_964601295.1 uncultured Thermoplasmatales archaeon
TCCTAGAAGGATATAGCATAAAAGACCAAAGAGGTATTCACTTTCCGAAGTACTGGATGAATAAACGTTTTAAAGGGTTACTGCATCTTTATTACATCTGGGGGTAGACCATGAAATATATGATACTGATAGCCGTGTTTTTGTTAATTGGAGGTTATTGTAGTCAGATTTCTGCTGTATCTTTTTATGATACTTTTACAGCTGCGGATACGGAAGCGCCGTTGGTTTTTTTTGATGAGGGTCCAACATATGTTAGTCGTTTGTATCGTGATAATTCCTTGAGTTTGATTGACACGCAGAAAATGACGGTGGTTATAACAGGTAGTGATACTTCAGAGGTTACCGTGGATCAATTCCGGGAGTGGATGGAGGTATCCTGGGAGCACTTTGATCAGGATGCTGTTAAAACTATTGTGAGTCCGCAGGGTAGTATGAGTGGTTTTAATATCGTTTTTACCTGCGATGGTTCAGTACCTTCAAATGCTCAAACGGCGTTAGAGACCGTAGCCACATATATTGAGGGATTGTTTGATGATGATGTCGCCGTTGAAATCGAAGTGAGTTTTGAGAATATGGGTGGTGGTGTCCTAGGTGGGACGAGTGTGTATTACACGGCCAATCCGCCATTGTGGGGTACCACCCGTTCAAGTTTAATAGCGGATATGGATCCGGATGATTCAATTCAAAATTATCTTCCGTCAGGTGTATCAATACCGGTTCGCTATGATGGAGGAAGCTCATCGGTGAGCAATGAGAATCGTTGTTATTTTGCCTGGGCAAATTATGGAGCGGCAGTTGGGTCGATATCGGGGACCTCTGCTGAAATGTCTTTTAATTCAGCGATGAGCTGGGATTATAATCCAAGTAATGGTGTATCTGGGTATTGTTTTCAATCGGTAGTTGCTCATGAGATTGGTCATGCCCTGGGGTACATTTCGCGTGCGGAAAGCTGGTATGAACCAAATAGTGATATCTATACTATGGATATCTTTCGTTTTCAGCGTACTGATGGTTCTGGTGATTATAATCCTGATAGTTACAGTGAGTTTGAAACTACGGCGCGGTTAGTTGATTTTAATGAACCAAATGATGATCATAACACGGATTTTATTGATGTTGAATACCGGATGAGTGACGGATCACCTTATCAGGCATCTCATTTCCGTCAGAGTTCAGTGTATGCCTGTATGCAACCGGCAATAAGTAGTGGTCAAACGTATTACCCTGATTTTTATCGGACACCAGATATCAACATGTTTGATGCTATTGGGTGGGATTACTATGAGGTTGATTCCACGCCACCGACTCCTGATCCCGTGTATTGGACGGGTCCACCGATGGCAACTGGTGATGATTCTATTATTATGGCTTGTTGTCCTGTTTCTGATGATACACCTCCTGTAGACTATCTTTTCCAAGATAATTTTGGAGGTAACAGTGGTTGGATTGAATCTTATGCTTACACCGCGTCCGGGTTGATACCTAATACAGAATATACGTATACGGTTCGTGCTCGAGATAGTGTTGATCCACCTAATGTGGGAAGCTGGTCGGATCCTGCTTCAACATATACTTATGCAACTATTCCAGCTGCCCCTACCGTCAATGGTGCTACTATTTCCACGTTGGATATTGATATAAACCCCAATGGTAACCCAAGTTACACAAAATATGCTATTCAATGTTCAAACACCGTTGATACATCCTGGTCGGATAAATACGTTGATGCAACCGGATATCCAAGTACCTCACCATGCTGGCAGACAGATGCACAATGGGGAATTACAACTGTTCAATCTCTATTAGATAACACCCAGTATTGTTTCAGAGTAAAAGCACGTAACGAAAATCTTGTTGAAACCTCTCTTAGTGCTGAAACCTGTGGTCAAACCTTACATGAAAACCAACCACCTGTTGTCAGTGATATACCTGATGACACTATCACTGAAGGTAGTACTTTTAATTCAATTATCCTTGATATCTATGTGACTGATCCAGATGATCCTGATGAGGATATCATATGGACCTATTCAGGGAACAATGAACTTGATGTGAATATTGTTAACCGTATAGCAACAATTACTCCGCCTCATCAAGAGTGGAATGGACAAGAAACAATAACATTCAGAGCAACAGATTCTGAGGGTTTATGGGACGAAGATTCAGCAATATTTACGGTTAATCCAGTAAATGATCCACCTGTTGTTAGTGATATACCTGGTGAAACCATTTCTGAGGGAGACAGCTTTGTATCTATTGATCTTGATTTATACGTGAATGACATAGATAACCCTGATTCTGAGATGACATGGACGTATTCAGGGAATGTTGATCTCATTGTGGATATAATAGATCGTATAGCTACTATAACAACACCGAACGGTGATTGGTATGGTCAAGAAACCATTACGTTTCGAGCAACCGATCCGGGTATTTTATGGGATGAAGATGCTACTACATTCACTGTAACAAATAGCAATGACCCCCCAGTGATTTCAGATATCCCCGATCAAACCGTGCCAGAGGGTTCAACCTTTGCGACCATTACACTTGATGAATATGTTGAAGATATTGACAACCCGGATAGTGAACTCTCATGGACGTATTCTGGTACTACTGACTTGGTTGTGGATATAACAAATCATATAGCCACCATCAATATACCTGACAGTGAATGGTATGGATCAGAGATAATAACCTTCACGGTTACTGACCCAGGGCTGTTATCAGACGAAGATACCGCAACATTTACTGTAACATCAGTAAATGACCCACCATATCCACCAGCTGCCCCCAGTCCTGATGATGGACAAACCAATGTAGCGGTTACAACCAGCCTCAGCTGGATAGGGGATGACCCTGAGGATGATCCACTCACCTATGATGTTTATTTCGGTGATTCTCCCGCGGTTGAAATTGTTAGTGGTAATCAGTCAGCAGGTAGCTTTCAACCACCCAATGAGTTAGAATATGATACTCAATACTACTGGCGGATTGTAGCATGGGATCAACATGGTGATAGTATGTCTAGTGAACTGTGGAGTTTTACTACTGAAACCTTTCAAGGTATCTGTGGTGATACCAACAATGATGGCGTTATTAATGTCTCTGATGTAATACTGATAATAAACTATGCGTTAGTACCGGGAAGTCCGCAACCAACTCCAGTATGTACTGCTGATGTCAATGGTGATGATACGATAGATATCTCTGATGCAATTTACTTGATAAACTATGTGTTTATTCCCGGCAGTTCCCCTCCCGTAGAAAACTGTTGTTAATCAATTATTTTAACTTCCGAAAGGCATATATAGTTAACAATTGTTAATAATGGTGGAGTTTGAATGCCATGGGGGATATTACAAAACCAAA
>CAZRMY010000162.1:0-2236 GCA_964601295.1 uncultured Thermoplasmatales archaeon
CTTAACTGTTACTGAGCCATTTTTTGGATTGTTTTTATCGAGCATAACTGTTGGTTTTTTATCGGCGTTGTAGCGGATCATAGTTACATGATGATTGTCTAAAACCTGGGAATAGTATTCCTCTTCTTCTTTACCAAAAACGCGCATGTCTCTATAGAGGATATATACTTTGGAGTCGGGGAATTTTTGGCTAATAAGTTTAGCATTTTTAATGGATACTCCGCAACCGACCCTGCAGCAATACGGTCTTTTTTTATCCATCGCTCCTGCACAGTTGATGAATACAATGTTTTTTGGTTTTCCGTTGAAATCATTGTTTTTAATTTTTTGTTCCAATTCAGTTTGAGAGATAACATTAGGATTCTTTTTGTACTGATAGTCTCCGCTAAGGTCAACTTCACGGAATCCAGTCGCAATAATAACGGTGCCAAACTCTATTTCTCTTTGTTTTCCTTTTTGTGTTATTGTGCCTTTATAGTTGCCGATAAAACCATCTATATCCAAAAGTTTTGCATCGGTCATAACGGTGATGAGTTTGTTCTTTTTTACCTCTTTAATTAAGGGATCTATGATATCCGTTGTTTTTGTATCAGAAGGGAACATAGAATGGAGTTGTTGGAGTCTACCTCCAAGTTGGGGTTCTTTTTCAATTAAAAATGATTGTATCCCCATGTTAGCAAGTGATAACGCTGCGTTCATACCTGATATTCCACCACCAATAACGAGGGTGGCTGGGTAGATTGAAAATTCTTCGCCCGTCAGCGGTTCTAGCAGCCGTACTTTTGCTACAGAGGCTTTCACAAGACTTATTGCCTTCTGTGTTGCAGCATCCCAGTCATCGGAGTGCACCCAGGAGCAGTGATTCCGGATGTTCGCCATTTCAAAAAGATATTTGTTCAATCCTGCTTCAAGGCAGGTTTCTTGAAATAAACCACCATGTGTACATGGAGAGCAAGCGGCAACGACTACTCGGTTTAGTTTTTGTTCTTTGATAGTGTCCCGTATTTTCTTTCCGGTATCCTCTGAGCAGGCAAACATCACATGTTCAGCGTGAACAACATTTTGTAGTTTTTTGGTTTCCGCGGTTACTTTTTCTACATCAAGGTAGCCTGCAATATTTTTCCCGCAATGGCAGATGAAGACTCCTATGCGAGGCTCTAAATCAACTACGTCTAACTCTGGTGGAAACTCTTTACCTATGTGTCGTTTACGGTTTTTCAGAGGCACTAATGCTTTTGCTGCAGCACCGCTAGCCATAGACACACTATCTGGGATGTCTTTTGGTCCTTGAATGCATCCCGCGAGAAATACTCCATCTCGCGTTGATTGAATGGGATTTGTTAACAGGGATTGTTGTTTGAAAAACCCGTTTTCATCCACGTCTATACCCAGTACTTTGCCTAGTTTTTTATTGTCTGCTGATGGCATGATCGCAGTGGATAACACCAACATATCCACAGTGTCTTCGTGAATTTCGCCGGTAAGCGTGTTCTTATATCTAATGGTTAAGCTTTTGTCCTTATTTTCATACACCGATGAGGGACGGCCACGGATGTATTTAACTCCAAGGTCTTTAGCATGATTATAGTATTGTTCAAAATCCTTACCATACGCGCGTATATCTATATAATATATAGAAATATCAATATCTGGATGAGCATCTTTTACAATGGATGCTTCTTTTGTTGCGTACATACAGCATACGCGTGAGCAGTAGGGGAAACCGAGCTGTTCACTGCGTGAGCCAACACATTGAATCCATCCGATACTCTTTGGTTTTTTACCATCTGAAAGCCGGAGTACTTTTCCCTCTGTTGGACCAAAAGATGACAATAGCCGTTCGAATTGCATAGCGGTTATAACGTTCTCATATTTCCCGTAACCGTATTCCTTTCTCATTTCAGTAGGTTCGAATACCTCAAATCCGGTGGCGATAATGATACTTCCAATGTTTATTTTGATTTCTTTTGATTTATCAAGAAAACTAATTGCCTCAGGTTCACACACTCGGTCACAGGACCCGCAGCCGACACAATTTTTTATGTCAATAGTATATACTATAGGTACTGCTTGTGGGAATTCTATGTAAATGGCTTTACGCAGTGATATTTTTTCATCAAATGGGTTAATAACATCTACTGGGCAGACGTCAGCACAATCTCCGCAACCGGTACATTTATCAGGGTCAACGTACTTGCTTTTTTTCCAGATTTTAGCGGTGAAATCACCTGGTTTT
>CAZRMY010000162.1:2246-3370 GCA_964601295.1 uncultured Thermoplasmatales archaeon
TGAATCAATTTCGGCGTAGGTAATAAGTTCAATGTTTGGATGTCGAGAGATCTCCACCATTTTTGGCGCTGCTGTACAAATAGAGCAATCATTGGTAGGAAACGTTTTATCCAGTTTTATCATAGATCCACCAATGGTCGAGCTTTTATCAATCAACACTACTTTGTAGCCTTTATCCCCAATATCAAGTGCTGCTTGCATGCCAGAGATTCCAGCACCAACAATCAGCACATCAGCGTTTATCACTCGTTTTTCATCTTTTGTTGTTACTTTTCCAGTAAACGTTGACTCACTTTTGGTGACAACCTGGTTTTTTTGGATGATCTCTTCTGGCTCATCATAAAAATAATCATCTTGAAGGGGTATTCCCATGTCGTGATCAATCTTTTTATTGTAACTCTTTTCTGGCATTTTTCCCTGCCTCAAGCCCTCGTTCAAAGGCTTTTTTATTTAGATCTATGAACTTTTTAGGGACGCTGTCAATAACTGATTTTCTCATAGCAGAATCATCAAGTAAATCAAAAATTGCGGTAGATGCTCCAACCATGACAATGTTGGTAACAATCTTATTCCCAAGTTCCTCTGCAATTTTTTGTGCATGAACCTTATGGACTGGCTGTCCAATAGCATGATTTGGAACTAAATCTGGGTCAACGACAATGATAGTATCTTTACGGATATCTTCCCGGTAGGTATCAAATGCCTCTTGTGACATAGCTATAAAGAAATCAACGCTTGTCGGGCGAGGGTAACCTATTTTCTCGTCAGATATGATAACTTCAGATCGTGCAGCACCACCACGGGCCTCTGGACCATATGACTGGCTTTGAACAGCATTGTAGTCCAGATATACTGCAGCTGCTTTACCAATAATAAATCCTGAGAGAATTACCCCTTGTCCACCAAATCCGCAGATACGGATCTCTTTTTTCATTTATGCCTCACCACCTTTTTCATCTTATTTTTCGGCGGCTCGGATGTTTTTACCATAACGCGATTGACTAACTCTTCATATTTTCCGAAGAACCCTGGTTTGTCAATATCCTGGAACACACCAATAGGAAACATACCTTTGATTTCTTCTTTTTCTTTGTCAGAACCATACGCCATTATTCGCTCATAAT
>CAZRMY010000163.1:0-3365 GCA_964601295.1 uncultured Thermoplasmatales archaeon
TGCCGTTGAGCAGTGATCTCCCTGGTTTCTTCTAACTGACAATATCGGCAGTTGAATGAACAGATTTTTTCTGGAGAGCAAATAAGATCGATGCCAAGTGATCTGCCAAGACGCCATGATGCAACAGGTCCATAAATGCTTTTCATACAATACGAAAACAGCGGCCTGACTATTTAATTATGTGGGTGATTTAGAGGCTAAAAATAATAGTATTTTTAGGGAATTTCGAAAGATTTAAAAACCAACAATGTATACTATATAATGTAGAAAAAGGTTTTTAAAGCACAATATATTGTAGCATGTGTGGTGTTATGAACTGTCCATATTGCAACCATATTGAAACCAAAGTTACAGACTCTCGCGATACAGGGAACCATACCATTCGCAGACGTCGTGAATGCCTGCAATGTAACAAACGGTTCACCACGTACGAAACCGTTGAGATGACCTCCCTGTACGTCATCAAACGCAACGGTTGCAGAGAAAAATTCGATCGTAACAAAATCAAAAATGGTATGATAAAAGCACTTGAAAAACGCCCTATCACACAAGATAAAATAGAGGAAATGCTCGATATGATTGAAGATAGAATCAGACAAACCGCATCTGAAGAAATACAAAGCCTTACCATAGGTGAATATGTCATGGAATCTCTTAAAGCAGTTGATCAGGTCGCCTATATTCGCTTTGCTTCAGTCTACCGATCATTTACCGATATCACCTCATTTGAGGAAATGGTGAAGAAACTCACCATCGAAAACACACTGGGAGGAGAGGTACAATCATGATACGGAAAATAAAAAAAAGAGATGGAAAAATAGCGGATTTCAACCCTATAAAAATAACTAATGCTATCTGGCAAGCAGCTCAAGCAGTCGGTGGAAAAGACCATAAAAAAGCAGCAGAACTAACAGATAGTGTTGTGCAATTTCTTGAAAAAAATCTGAAACGCGGTGAAATACCCAGCGTGGAACAAGTGCAAGACACTGTCGAAAAAGTACTGATCGAAGAAGGGCATGCGCGTACTGCTAAAGCATATATTCTGTATCGAAAACAGCATCAGGATATACGTGAAATCGGGGGGCTGCTTAAAGACATTGATGTTGTCGACGGGTATTTGAGTATGATGGATTGGAAAGTCAATGAAAACAGTAATATGAGTTATTCGTTACAAGGCTTAAATGTCTATGCAACAGAAAACATTGTGTCACATTATTGGTTGAACAAGATTTTTCCGCCTGAAATCGGCAGGGCGCATACGGCAGGTGATTTACATGTCCACGATCTTGGAACATTGGGTGCATACACCTATTATGGAAAGGAAACTATAATCGCGCGGTCACATGGATCAATATTTCTTACCTCTTTTGAGCAGCTCTATAAAAATATTCCGTATTCTGAGAATTTGTTATCAAAACAGGATGATGCCTGGGCAAAATATCCAACTGATCTAGAAGTCCTTGATAAAAATGGTTGGACAAAAGTAAAGCGAGTGATTAAAAAAGCAAAGAATAAACAAATGCATTTTGTAAAAAACGAAGGTGGAAGATCAGTTATTGTTACTGAAGATCATCCAATGGTATTAGGGGAAGAAATCTTTAAACAAGCAAACAAGGTACAAATAGAGCAGGATAAACTACTAACCGTAGACGTACGTCAATTACTTGCTAAAGAACAGCTGTTTACAAAAGAGTATATCTTTATAGCAGATGAGTTGTACAAGAAAGGTATCACAGATTTCTTTTTAGAAGGAACGCCCTTTGAGGAATATTGGACATATTCAAAAAACCTGATGGTTGATGGGATTATTTCTACGTCTAATAATGCAGATGCACTTCCAAATAAAATTAGATTGTCAGAAAATCTTGGGTACTTCTTAGGTTTTTATTTAGCAGAAGGATGGATGGAACCTCACAGGATATCTATTAAACAAAAAGAGATAAAAGAGAATGAAAAAATAATTAACAGATTAAAGCAGGCGGCCTCCGATCTTGGCTGTAGAATATATTCAAAGTCAGATAATGGTTTTATTAATCTGAGAATCGTAAATTCAACTTTAGTGAATTATCTATTAAAAATCGTTTTTAATGTTAAAGCGACGAGTCAAAAGAAACATCTTCCTGATGAGATATTAACCTATAACTTAGATTTTGTAAAGGGAATCATAGCAGGTCTCATCGATGGAGATGGTTCTATTACAACTTCAAAGACAAGTCTTGTGGTCCGAATTGCATCAAGAACCATGTTAGAACAACTTGCTATGGTTATGAATATACTTGGATTCACGCTGCGAGATAGAAACCTTGAGGGGGTTGGAACCGTGCGACAGTATAACGGACGGCAAATAATGCAACAATTCCCGCTGTATGGAACAAGCTTTAGAACTATTGATAACGATTTACCCTCATTTAAATATCAGACGGCTAACGTATCAACAAAAGCAGGGAGGGCAGAAGGACCAGGTTGGCATAAGGTGTTAAACAATGAGCCGACTGAAATTGCTGATCCCTATATTTACGATATAACAACTGAGACGCATACACTTATTGTTAATGGTATGTGGAATCATAATTGCGTGGGCTGGGATCTGAAAGATCTTATGTTGCTTGGTTTCCGCGGGGTATCTGGTAAAATTGAAAGTAAACCAGCGAAACATTTTGGAACAGCGTTGATGCAGATTGTTAATTATTTGTACACATTGCAGGGGGAAGCGGCGGGTGCACAGGCACTGTCAAATTTTGATACATTGTTGGCGCCGTTTATTCAGCATGATGGACTTAAGTATGACCAAGTAAAACAAGAGATGCAGAAATTTCTGTTCAACATGAATGTGCCTACCCGGGTGGGTTTCCAAAGTCCATTTACGAATATCACCATGGATCTTACCACACCGAGTTATATGATGGAGGAACCCGCGATTATTGGTGGGGAGCTTACCGATAGTAATTATTGTGATTTTGCTGATGAAATGGATCTGATGAATCATGCGTTCGCGGAGATTATGCATGATGGGGATGCAAAAGGACGGCCGTTCACTTTCCCGATTCCCACGTATAATATTACGAAGGATTTCAGCTGGAATAATGAGGGGCTTGATCCCGTATGGGAGATGACCGCGAAATATGGTATACCATATTTTTCCAATTTTATCAACAGCGATATGAAACCAGATGATGCACGGAGTATGTGCTGTAGATTGCGATTGGATAACCGGGAGCTGCGGAAACGTGGTGGCGGGTTGTTTGGTGCAAACCCAAAAACAGGGTCCATTGGAGTTGTCACTATTAATATGCCTCGTATTGGGTATCTAGCAAAAGATGATGCACAGTTTTTTGATTTATTGGGGCAGCGGATGTCTCTTGCAC
>CAZRMY010000164.1:0-3329 GCA_964601295.1 uncultured Thermoplasmatales archaeon
TGTATCTGAATTATCATTTACAATTAGTTTTACAGTATATAAACCAGGTTTTTTAAATACATGACTTGTTTTGAAATCTGAACCAGGCCATCTGATTAATTTTGCAGTTTCATCTGAATCGCCATAGTCGATATAGTAGGTTACTATTCTACCATCTGGATCATATCCTGTGATAGTAAATGAAACATTTAATGCCTCGTAGCCTATTGTAACATTTGCAGTAATTTTGCAAGTTGGGAATTGGTTTTCTTTGATATCAATTCCTTTACCATCATTTGCAAGAGCGGGCAATAGGTTCCATTTTCCATGTTCATCTCTAATCATTGCACAGGGAATGAAATTTCCTTTTGACTCGTATACGTGATGGAGATATACTCTGTTTATTGATTTAATGTATGTAGTGAAATCCTCTGTTGTTCCATCACCCCATGAAACTACTATTCAATCTATTTCATCATCATCTTTATCGGTAAAATCTAGTATCCACCTAGTGGTTTGTCCAACTTTTCCTTCTGAATGTCCTTCGAACTGATTTATTTCTGGAGGGTTGTTCAAAATTTTCCCAATTGTACTATCAATTACTGAATCATCAGCGCTTGCATTTATAGACAATAAACTTGAGGTCAGAAGCATTACTAAAAACATTGATGAAATGATTTTAGTTCTCATTTATTAACACAGCCCCATTTAAATAAAAACTTTCATGTTCCTCTATACTTTCGTAAATCATCTGCGTCAGCACATATTTTTCGAATTTTTTTTCTTTCATTTTTTTTATCACCAAGCAAAAATCGGAAAAAATGCTTATAAGGAGACTGGAACAGCTTTTTGTAAACTATATAAAGATATTAGTACAGATTTTTGTAAACAAAATTTATAAGATTGTCATTTATTAGAAAAGTTTTAAAACGATATTATATTTAAAAGAACTCTATCGGGGGAGTTATAATGATAAGAAGATATGCAATTATATTGTTTTTAATATTTTTCATAATTTCATTTTTTCCAGTTTTAAATATCGCATCTGCTGATGAGGAACATATTGATATATCTCAACAAGTTGATGATGAATGTCATTTTTTTGAGGAATATACTTTTCAGGAATTTGAACCAAATATTGATTTAATGACAGAAATCCAAGTAAAAGTTGCAAATATGTATTGTGGAACACAGGATTTAACATTATCTTTAGAAAAACCCTTAGGAAATGTCTTAACAAACCTTAGCAGTCCTTGCTTAGAAACGTCAAATTTTACATGCGACTGGTTAAGCTATGATATTGAAGATACTGATGTTAACCCAGGTGAATTATATTATCTTGTACTACATTATCCAATAGGTGGAGAATACAGCTGGTCTGGTTCAATATCTGATCCATACCCTGGTTTCTATTCAGATTACTCTATAGATTGGGATTATTGTTTTAGAATCCTTGGTTATAACAAAACAGTTTTTATTCCAACAATTGAGATAACTGATATAGAAGTTGAAAATGACTTATATGAGCCAGGTGAAACAGTATTAATTGACGTCAAGTTAAGTAATGATGGAGATGCGTTAAACCTTATTGTAAACACAGTAATAAAGGATTATGACACATCAAAGAAAATTGATACTCTAAACTTTGAGATAATCAATGGAATGTCAGGCCAATGTGTTTTAGCCCAAGAATGGAATAGTACTTCAATTGAACCAGGGGAATACCTAGTTGAGTCAACCTTGTCTGAAACAAATGGAAGTACATATGATAAAAAATCTCAAAGATTCACTCTTGGAACCATTAAAGGAGAGATAAAACAATTCTCAGTTGAGCCTGATGAGTTCTTTATTGGAGATAATATTTATTTAAACTTAAGTTTTTTAAATAATGGAACTGAAAACTTAGATTGTACTTGCCACATAGATATTAAAAACATATCAGGATCAAACATTAAGAATTATAAAGAAGAAATCAAGAATCTAAAACCATCAAACATAATAAATATATCAAAAATATGGGATACAGATGAGATAAAAAAAGGAAGTCATAATATAACTTGTTATGTAGATTATGAGCAAAAAACTACAAAGGTTTTATCAGAAATTGTTAATGCAAAAAATAAAACAACAATTCCAGAGGAAACAAATAATGAAACTAATGGAAATACATCAAATAATACAGTAAAACCAAGTAAAAATCAAAACAATCAAAATGATGAAATACCTAATGGGGCAATTGCTGCATCAATCTTAATAGCGGGCGTTATCGGATCAATAGCAGCCCCAATAATTTCTGAAACTATAAAATACAAATATTTTCTACTACTTGGCCTTTTATTTCCTCTTTTTACAAGAATACATAAAAATGAGGCATTGGAAAGCCCTTTTAGAGATGAAATATATGGTTATATAAAAACAAACCCAGGAACTCATTACACTAAAATAAAAAGAAAGCTTGAAATTGGTAACGGGACACTTGCTCATCATCTAAGCATTCTAGAAAAAACAGGATATATAACTTCAAGGACTGAACAACGACTCACCGAGGAAGGTGCCATCCTCAGTGCTCCGGCCAGCTCTCCCACGCTCCAACCCAGCGCTTCAACCGCCCAATAACAAAAGAGACTCCTCGCCTCCACGCGCTTACGCCGGCGCCCCCGGGTCATCACCTCTTCGACGGTCACGCCGCACAGACTTGCAACCCGTTCAGCCAGGGTCGCGAGGTCCACTGGCGCTCGTTTGAGACGATACTTGAGATCCAGCATTTCATTCGCCTCGGACAGTACGCGATCGACAAACTCGGTTCCGCCCAGGATTCGATCATCCCCTTTCGGCGAGCATTCTTGCTTTGCCCTTTCCACCTTGACGGCTTCCCACCCTCCGGATGACCGAACCAGACCTCCTCCAGCCAGATCCTCCCGCCTACCCTGGGCAACACCCTTTGCGACAAAGGACACATAGTGCCTTCTCGCCTCATTACGCTTCGAAGCGAAGAGCCTCAGCACACCATCGGTTTCCTGCCATGGGCGATTCACATATCCCATCAGCGCACTGTGCCCGGAGTACGGGTACCGGTTGAGCTCTCCGATACCAGCGACCACCCCTGCCCTGAGGGGATTCAGATGGATGTACCTCACCAGCTCCACGAGATAGGGTTCTTCTTCGCACAGGACGGACTTGTAACGATTCTGAAAGAGATGTCCGGCACGTTGATGACGCAGGTTGAAGCTCACCGCATAACCGGTGAGAAGCTTTCTCATCACATATGCGATGCCGTTTCGGCCGGATCGGAACAGGAAATGAACGTGATTGGGGAGTAAGGCCCATGCAAGGCAGATCGTGCCGCTTTC
>CAZRMY010000165.1:0-3324 GCA_964601295.1 uncultured Thermoplasmatales archaeon
CCGGTTGGTAACGGTGATTCTTTTGCTGATACTGGTGTTATGGTGGGTATTAAAATTTCTGATCAGCAGGGTGTAGTTAATGGTGCGATGACGGGTATTATGAGTTTGATTGCTAAGATTAAATCAGAGTTAAAGGAGACAAAGCAGGGGCTTTCTGGTGAAGAGCTTCAGCGTTTACGTATGATGTATCAAAGTATGAAGGGGGCTCGTAACGCAGGTACGCATGGTATTCTGAGTGCTCCGGGTGTTTCGGGGAGGCAGTTTAACTTATGGGGTGCCGCGGGTATTACAACTAAGGGTCAGGCGATCCTTGCTGATACGTTAGAGTTTTTGAGAAATCGGGATATTCGGGTGGTGTATGGTGATACGGATGGGATTTATCTGGGGTGCTCTCGCTCTATGGGTAATGTTGCAGGGTTCCCGAGTGCGTTGGATATGCAGGTATCTCAGGATTCAGGTAAATGGCTTTCAAGACCTGATGATGCGTTGGTGGCGATTGAAAAGTGTAATCAGAAATGGCGTCAAAGTTTAGGGTATCCTGAGTTCGAGCTTGAGGCAGAAAACCATGATTGTATGTTGTTTGTGAAACATAAGAATTATTTGATTTTTGATAGAAAGGAAAACACGGTTGTTATGGTTACTAAAGGCAATAATTTTAAGGGGTCTGATAAGGCCAATATTGCACGTATTGCGTTGGAGAAAATTATGTTGGAGGTGTTACGTGAGCATCCGTGTTGGGATGATGAAGATGAGGTGCGTAAATCGGTGAAAGAGTGTATTGTGCGTAAAACAGAGGAGGTGCTTGAGACTTTGGATTTATCAACGGTGGATTTGGAGGATTTGACGTTGATTCAGTCAGTGCAGCCGGCGAAGCGGTATAAGCCTAATCAGGATGGGTCTATTTCGACGTATGGAAAGAGATCGTTGGCGTTGGAGAAATTGTTGCAGCGGTCAATTCGTTCCCGTGAAAAGTTTAAGTTTGTGGTGACTAAGAAACCGTTGCCCAGTATTGAGAAACCGTCTAAATCTGGGGTTAAACCGATTGATTTTATGTATCCGGTGGAGTTGCTTAAGGACAAACGTGAGCTTGATTTGGAGTGGTATAAAAAGATGATTGAGAATTATATTCAGGGTGCGTTTGGGTTATCAGGTGTGCAGTCGACGGTGCAGAAGGGGTTGGACGCATGGATGTAGTTTTGTTTTGTTAACATATGTTGGGGAAAATCTTCGTAAGCGCGCTTTTGAATGGGTGCAAACGAAACATTTAAGTGATATGACAGACTATGGTAGTATTGTAATGTTAGTAGGGGGTAACCTATGACTGATTCGATGATGCAGAAAATGATTGTTTTTGGAGTGGGGTTGCTATTTGTTGGACTGACGATGTCTGCGATGAGTTCTGAGCCGATTGCTGATACTGTTTCTGTTGTTGGTGGATGTGGGCATCCGATTTATACGAGTGATGGATTTGGTCCGTATTATGTGATGGATTATATTCCTGAGGCGCCTGCGGAGGGATTGTCTGCTAAACCGACGGTTTCGCGGGGTCTTCCAAGCTATTTTAGTTGGAAGGATGTATCTGGAGATGATTGGACGACTCCTGCACGTAATCAGGCTAATTGTGGAAGCTGTTGGGCGTTTGGTGCTATGAGCGCGCTTGAAGGTGTGATTAATATTGCATGGGATGATCCTGGTTTAGATGTGGATCTGTCGGAGCAGTATATTCTTTCATGTTTACCGATGTCGGGTAGTTGTAATGGTGGTGAATCGTATGCAGCGTTGAATCTTATTTTAAGTGAGCTAGCGAATGGTAATTATGTGAATGGTATTATCCCTGAGCAGTGTTTCCCATATCAGGCGAATAGCAATATTCCGTGTTCAGAGAAATGTGATGAGTGGGAGAGTAAGCTAATTCCGCTGGTTGATTGTGGGTATTGGCGGCCTGATTTCCCTGAGGATATTGATGCGATTAAAGCGGAGATAATGGATAGTGGACCGGTGGTCACGTATTTTTATGTCACCGGTGATTTTGCGAATTATTTCGGCTCACATCATAGCCCAGATGATTATTATCCCTATGTCGAGCATGGGAGTGCGAATCATGCAGTGGCTATTGTTGGCTGGAAGGATGATCCTGCTATAGGTAATGGCGGGTATTGGATTGTGAAAAACAGCTGGGGTACCGATTGGGGGTATGATGGGTTTTTTAACATTGAGTATGGCAGTCTGAATATTGATAATGTGCAGATAACCTGGGCGGATTACGCCGCGGAATCACATGCTCGTTTCAGCTTTGAACCGACAAACCCGCTTGCTGCTGATCCAGTGCAATTCGAGGATACCTCTAGTGTCCTTGGTGGCCAGGTAGTTTCGTGGTATTGGGATTTTGGTGATGATGACACGTCTACATTGCAACATCCGACACATGCGTTTGAGGAAAATGGCGTGTATTCTGTGTCTTTAGAGATCATGGATGACGAAGGCGCGGTAAGCACGTACTCAGAGAATGTGTATGTTGGTGATCAGACGCCACCTGAAACCACGTTGATAGTTGATGGGGTAAAAGGTGATAGTAACTGGTATACCAGTAGGATTAAGATAAATTTTTCTTCTGAAGATGATTTTGCGGGTGTCGATGCGGTGTACTATGATCTTGATAATCAGGGGTATGTTAAGGCTAAGGGGCGTTTTTCGTTGTATCATGAAGGAGCGCATACGTTATCGTTTTATGCTGTTGACCGGGCGGGGAATGTTGAAGAGGTACAAACAGTCTCATTTAGTATTGACCGCACGGATCCCCTGTTGAATCTAACTAAACCAGTACCCGGTGTGATGTATGTGTTTAATACACCCGTATTTGGTGGATTACGAGAGTCCGTAGTTATCGGCCCGATTATACCTATTGCTTTTGCCTCTGATGAGGTTTCTCAGTTGAGTCGAGTAGAGTTTTATGTAAACCATGAGTTAGTAGGTACTGATGAAGATTCACCCTATTTCTTTGTGATCGCTGGTAATCATTTTGGGTATCACTGTATTTTAGCGGTTTCCGCCGTTGATAATGCGGGTCGTAGAACTACTGAGAAAATTAATTATATGTCGTATTCTCTTGGATTGCTCTCCTAATCTGAGAGCGTTCTAGTTTTTTATTAAAAAGGATAAGAGCTGTACAACATAATTTATAAACATATAAATATAAAAATATGTTGAGATCTATGTTGATTGTTGGACAAGTTGGTAGTAAAGAAGAAGCAGCTGAGATAACCTTTATTGCAAAATTAGTCGTCGTTGGGCAGCGTGCACGGTTTCTTGCACATCAGAAGGAAG
>CAZRMY010000166.1:0-3300 GCA_964601295.1 uncultured Thermoplasmatales archaeon
AAAAAAAACTTGCACTAATAAATTCAGCAGAAAAAACAATATAGTATACAATAAGGCACATTTTATACAATTGGATGTAAGGAGTTAGAGACAGATAACATAAAATATGTTATGTGAATGGAGTAATGGAGAGGAAACAGAAACCAGTTTCTACCAATCCGGAGATACTGCAACAACATCCCATACATGGCAGAAACAGGGAAATTATACCATCAGAGCAAAAGCAATCGAGATCTATGGTGCATAATCTAACTGGTGACATATGAGGTTACTATGCCACGGAATAAACCGTTCTTGAATTTGATTGATACCCGTTTTCCACTATTGTACAATGTGCCCTCTTGTTTGACATAAAAATAGCACTTGTGCACTTGTATTCACCCAAAAAAGAACAAAAGTACATACAAAGCGTACATCACCCAAAAGTATATAAGTTGATACCTGCCTAGGAGGAATTGAAGGTTGCCTGGTATCCTGCTTTTTTACATTAGTATTTGTATGAACCCATTGCTACAAATACTTGTATTGCAGAATAGTACCCCGGAGTAACATCGCTACAAAAGATCTAGAAACATTCAGAAAACATAGAATCGTATACCCGGAAAAACCAACAGCATCCTTCCACCAATGAATATACATGAGAGATAAAATGAAAGATACGCTTTACTTAGAAGAAAAAATACAAAAAATGCAGAAAACAGCAACCGGGCTACAAAAAATGATTAAAACCTGTGAACATAATCAGGATACTAGCACAGCCCAGCAACTAGAAAAAATGTTGTCAACCACCCAACAAGCGATTAAACAAAATAAAAAATATTTAACAAAACAACAAGATCTTTCGGAGAAAACGAAGAACACATAGAAGAAAGAGTTGGATATTGTTATAATTAATTTATGATGCGATTATTTTTGAATAACAATGTTCAAATACAGTTGTTTTATATAGTATATTGTTAGATACTGTAGTATAACAATATTTATTTAGGATGTCACCCATTAAATTAAAAAGTAACCATATCAAATGTGGAGCAGTCTTTACCGGGGGAGACGTGGAAGTCTGAACGGAAAACTGATTCTGGTCACCAATCGTGAACCGTATTCCCATGAGAAAGAGAAAAAAGGGATTATCTGCAAAAAATCAGTAGGCGGCGTGGTCTCCGCGCTTGACCCACTTATGCAAAAATCCAAGGGCACCTGGATCGCATGGGGAAGTGGGAGCGCTGATTTTGATGTATGCGATGCAGACAACAAAGTTCTGGTTCCCGAAAAACCAAAGTACACGTTACGGCGGATTCCACTGTCTGATGCTGAAATAACACAGTATTACCAAGGATTTTCTAACCGGGTGTTATGGCCATTATGTCATTTGTTTGTAGAAAAAATGCATAACGATGAAACCTATTGGAACACGTATTATAGTGTAAACCAGAAATTTGCGCAGGCCGTCGTTGAAGAAATGGAGCCTGACAGCTACATCTGGATACATGATTATCATTTAGCCTTGGTCCCCTCTTTTATTCGACAACAGATGCCTGCAGCAAAAATCGCGTATTTCTGGCATATCCCCTGGCCACCATGGGAGATATTTGGCTCACTCCCACAACGCAACGACCTACTAAAGGGGTTACTGCACAGTGACTTAATTGGCTTTCATACCGTTTCATATAAAAAAAATTTTATGCACTGTGCAGGACGACAACCTGATGCATCAGTAAATACAAAAAAAAGCTGCATAACCGATGCAGCCCACCACACGCAGGTCAAAGAATTCCCCCTGGGTATCTCCTACCAGGATTACGCTTACACTGCTCAATCAGCCGAGATCCGCAGCAAAGCTGAAGAATTACGCGCTATGCATGAGAAAAGAAAGGTTATACTCGGGATTGATCGCCTTGATTACACAAAAGGCATACTCAACCGAGTGAAAGCTTATGAACATTTCCTGGAGCAATATCCTCAATTCCAGGACAAAGTAGTTTTGGTTCAAATCGCCACACCCAGCCGGGATAACATCGAAGAATACCAAACTATGAAAAAAGAACTCGACGAAGCCGTGGGCGACATCAACAGTAGATTTGGTACCGAAGAATGGACCCCGATACTCTATTTTTACCGGAAAATACCGCAAGAATCATTACTTGCCTACTATCAAGCCGCTGACGTTGGCTTACTCACACCACTGCGGGATGGCATGAACCTTATCGCCAAAGAATTTATCGCCGCCAAAGAAAACAACGGCGTGCTCATACTCAGTGAGTTCACTGGCGCCGCAGAAGAACTACACGACGCATTAATGGTCAACCCATATGATCTCAACCAGACAACCGGTGCTATCAAAACCGCTATCGAAATGCCCAAATCAGAGCAACACCAACGCTTTCAATCAATGAAACAAAACGTAAAAAAACATGACGCGCAATGGTGGCTGAATCAATTCCTCAACGTCTGGGATCATTGTTATGACTAAGCCTCTCTTTGATAATCTCACACAAATCGATCAGCGTTTACATAACAGTGAACACACCCTACTTTTTCTTGATTATGATGGCACGCTAATCCCCTTTCAAAACCATCCTCACCAGGTTACCACACCACCAGACCTCCACCAGCTTCTCACAAAAATCCAAGCACACCCACGCTACCAAATCGCCATTATCACCGGCAGAACCCACGAAGAAATACACCACCTACTGCCTATCAATGGTCTCATATACGCCGCCTTACACGGACTACATATCACCATCCCCCCACACCATCAGTACACTTGGGAGATACCCAACAAACAACACCAACGTATCACCGCCATAAAAAAACAAGCCATTCTCACCTTCGAAAACAACCCCGCTATCACCATTGAAGACAAACACGCCAGCGTTGCCTTCCACTACCGACGACTCCCTGAAAAAGACATACCAAAACATACACAATACTTCCTCAGACTCGTGCATACTATCGACCCGCAACACACGCTCAACATCATACATGGCTCCAAAGTAATTGAGATCAGACCCACCGGCTGGCATAAAGGCAACGCCGTACACTACATACGCTCACACCACAACACACCGTCTCTCCCCATATACATTGGCGATGACACCACTGATGAAGACGCGTTTTCCACACTCAAACAAACCGGGATGACCATCCACGTACAAAACCATCAGCAACGCCCTACCCATGCACACTACTACGTAGAAAACCCTCAGCAAGTACACAAATTTCTTCAACACCTACACAGTTTATACAGTAGATGACCTTATTCATTTGACTCATCTAAAATTAATCCTATTTTAATCC
>CAZRMY010000167.1:0-3298 GCA_964601295.1 uncultured Thermoplasmatales archaeon
AAGTTATTTGATCTACGTAACACTCGACAGAACCTCCATGAATTACTACACATATTGGGTATATCCTATGGTGTTATACCTGAATTATCATGCCCTGCACAAGGATTGAAAAACGTACAACCACATAAAGAAATAAAAAAAATTGTAACAAAAATCACCGAAAAAAACCAAACAGCTCTTAATAAATATAAACCCGAAAAACTAATACTAGGTACTCCAGAATCATATAACAGTTTTACCTCCCAGCAATTACATCCTACGTGCATTACACTTCCTAAACTCCTTCTTGATACTCTAAGTCAGAATCAGCTTCATCCGGTACATAAAACCGTAGCGCTCCATAAAGCATGTGAGCTAGAAAAAGATGCTTTCTATCAACCGATAAAAACATTATTAACAAAAATTCCTGGTATCACCGTTGTTGACTTAGAAGAGAGGTGTAATCATACTGGATTCGAAGAACTCACATGGTCATCTAAACAAGCAGCATTGAACGTGTTATCTGAAGCAATTAACAAAGAAGCAGATGTTTTGATCTGTACCTCACCTTATTGCCAGGCGCATGTATTATTAAGTCAACGTAAAGGGTCATGGTGTACCGTTAACCTGAAGGTTTCTGATATTTATCAACTACTGCTAACATCATTACAGAGGGATGCCTAATCACCAGTAAACGGATAACTAAACATCCTATTCTAACTGTTGATTCTCCATCTACACACATAACTTTTACGTTCAACAATAAAAAACTCACCGCGCTCCCTGGGGAGATGATTGCATCAGCATTATTCGCCCATGGAATCCACATGTTCGGACGGCATCATAAAGACCAATCACCACAAGGAATTTTTTGTGCTAATGGTCAATGTAGTCAATGCTTAGTACTTGCTGATGGCATACCTGTTAAAGCATGTGTAACACCAGTTACGGAAGGTATGGATGTCAGATCCATGGATGGCCTGCCCGCATTACTTGCTGATGATGAAAACATACAAACATCCAGTGAAACACCGGTAGTAAAAACACCGGTGCTTATTATCGGTGGCGGGCCCGCAGGACTTACGGCTGCGTTAGAGCTTGCTAGCAGAAAGGTACCGTGTCTGATTTGTGATGATAAACAATTACTCGGGGGAAAACTGAGTTTACAGACACATAATTTCTTTGGTTCAATGCGTGATTGTTATGCAGGTAAACGCGGTATGGACATCGGAGAGCATCTTGCAGCACGTGTCCAACAAGAAAAAACTATAACAATCTGGACTGATTCACCAGTGGTAGGGGTTTTCGGTGACCAACGGGTTGGTGTTATTCACAATGGAAAATATATATTGATTAAACCTGAACGTGTACTGGTAACCACTGGTGCTCGTGAAAAAACACTAGCGTTCCCTGGGTGCGATCTACCTGGTGTATACGGAGCGGGAGCATTTCAGACATTGGTAAACCGTGATCTCATTAAACCCACAGATAAATTATTTATCGTAGGTGGAGGTAATGTTGGATTGATTGCGGCATATCATGCTCTTCAAGCAGGTATTGATGTACTGGGCATAGTAGAAGCATTACCCCAGGTTGGTGGATACAAGGTTCATTTAGATAAAATCAAACGATTAGGAATACCTGTTTATACTTCTCATACGGTGGTACGTGTTGAAGGAAAAGAGCATGTCGAACGCGTGGTTATCGCTGAAATCGATGCAGATTTTCAACCTATCCCCGGTACTGAAGCAGTTTTTGAAGCAGATACCTTACTCATCGCGGTAGGATTAACACCAGTTGATGAGCTAACAAAACAGGCTAAGGCATTTGGTATTAAAACATATGCTGCAGGTGATGCTGATGTTATAGCTGAGGCGTCTGCAGCAATGTTTTCAGGGAGGATAACCGGTCGGAAAATACTCAGTGATATGGGATATGATGTGGAGATACCCAATGAATGGAACCACATGGTTGAAATCCTCCGCAGTAAACCAGGGCCAACAAAAGATATCTATCCAGTACCAACGGATAAAGACTTGTACCCGGTGATACGATGCGCCCAGGAGATACCATGTAACCCGTGTACTGAGGCATGTATCAAACAAAGTATCAAAATCCCTGAAGCAACCATGATGGGACGCCCACAGTTTAACGGTAAATGCATCGGATGCTTACGTTGCGTAGCAATCTGCCCGGGTTTAGCTATTACCCTTGTTGACAAAACCTATGATCACACAAAAAAAACCGCACGTGTCGTAATCCCCTGGGAAATGCCAGAAGGAACAATCAAACCAGGTGAAACAGTAACCACAACTGGGATGGAGGGCGAGCTCATCGGAAAAGCAAAGGTACATGCTATAAAGGAAGCAGCATGGCAGAATAAACGTAAATTGGTATCACTAGAAGTACCTTACACCCAGGCGGATTTAGTTGCAGGAGTGCGCATACGCGAGCCTCTAGGCAAGCAAAACCCAACAGCTCACAAAGCTGTTGATGACGGTGACGTGATTATCTGCCGCTGTGAACGAATAACCAAAAAAGAAATCATCAACTATATCAAAAAAACAGGTACACGCGATATTAACGCGGTGAAAGCAGGACTGCGAGTAGGTATGGGCCCGTGCGGTGGAAAAACATGCACCGAGCTTACCATGCGTATTTTCAAGGAACTAGGGATAAACCCTAAAGAGGTTACCCCACCTGTTGAACGCCCGTTTACACAAGAGCTGCCGCTCAAAACTTTTTTAACGGAGGATGAACAATGACCGAGTACGATGTCATTGTTATCGGCGCAGGATCTGTTGGTATACCTACCGCCTATTTTCTGGCACAACAAGACTTCAACGTGTTAGTCATTGATGAGCTCGCAGCATCAGGCCAAGGGCAAAATAAAGCCGCTATCGGAGGTGTTCGAGCAACCCATTCTGATCCAGCTAAAATAGAAATCTGCCTGCAAAGCATCAATATTTTCTCCAATTGGGAAGAACAAACCGGGTTTGATATCGGCTGGAAAAAAGGAGGGTATTGTTTTCCTGTATATCGAGATGACGAAGAAAAAACATTAACCGCTATTCTCCCAACGCAAAAGAAACATGGATTGAATATCGACTGGTATAACCCATCTGAGATACAAAAAATCGTTCCAGGGATAACAAAACATGGTCTTAGAGGAGGAACATTCTCCCCGGATGACGGGCAGGTATGCCCCTTATTATTTGCTGAATCATTTACCTATGAAGCATTACACCATGGAGCAACTTTTAGATATAATGAAAAAGTCACTGATCTACTCACTGAAGGTGCAGCTAACAATCTACGA
>CAZRMY010000168.1:0-3282 GCA_964601295.1 uncultured Thermoplasmatales archaeon
GGAGCGTCTGGCTCATAACCAGATGGTCGCAGGTTCAAATCCTGCCGGGCCCATCACTTACATTAGGAGAGGTTTTGCCAAGAATTTTAGCCTGTTATTTCAATGTATAGATATATCAAATCGAGCGATATTCGTAATGATGATATATCGTATGTTTTTATATTAATATTTTTTTTATGATAAATATGGATAGTTCTAAATATAGAAATAAGATTACAGATTATATTCGTGGAGGAATAAATGTTGAATAAAAATAGTAAAATCCGCATATTTGCTATTTTTTCTGTGATATTGTTAATGGCTGTAGCTTTTCATCCGGCGATTGATCCGGTGTGGAAGTATCTATCATCATTACCTGATGAACAAATGGATTTGGTTTCATTTTTAGCAGCTGCATCTGAGAGTGATAAACCCGTTGTAATAAACTCGCAACCAACACAAGATGTAAACGTGATTGAATTAAACGAGATAGCGCATATGAATAGTGATAGCGACACGGATAACGATGGGTTATATGACTCTGTTGAAAAAGTTCTAGGAACTGATATAAATAATAGTGACTCAGACTTTGACCAACTTGATGATCATTTTGAGGTGATACATGAGCTAGATCCTTTGTATCCTGATTCAAATAATGATGGTATAGCAGATTATAATGAAGTGTATAACATATCAACTGATTTAGATAATGATGCCATTATTAACGCGTGGGATGCGGATAATGACGGTGATGATGTTACTGATAATGAAGATTTATCTCCATTTTCAAAAACCTCAATAAGTGAATATTTTAATGTGGATATTAAAACCAATGGTAACCCTGCGTATCTTGATTTTCAAGTAAGGCCTAAAGAGTCGGATCATTTGACGTTGCCGCTTCAATTTTGGGACTGGCCTGAGGACGATCAAGGAGTAATGAGAGATTTAAATAAATCAGAAGAAGATGTTTTTATTCTCCCCTATCTTGAACTTACTATTCACACTGATTTTAAGATAATTTCCAAAAAAACTGGAAAATGTTTAGAGGTAAATCATGCAAATATTTCTGAGAATGCTACCATCTGCCAAAATACCTATTATGGTGGCGACAATCAACACTGGTCGATACTACCAATATCAGAAGGATACGTAAAAATAGTAGCAACGCATAGTAATAAATGTTTAGCTGTTGACAAAGCCAGTTTAAATACCGGAGCTGCAATCATACAACAAACATACACCGGGGATGAAAGTCAGCTTTGGAGATTAGAATTTCAAAACAATAACACTTATGCATTAATTGCAAAACATAGCGAGAGATGCATAGAAGTTTTTAATGCAAGTTTAGAGGACAAAACACCGGTTAATCAATCAGTCTACTCTGGGTTATCTCATCAAATATGGGTTATCACAGATGTCGAAGAAATTATCCCTGATCAAAAAGAAGTAGCTGATTATGGTATTTCTATTGATTTAAACAAAACGCTCGTTCCGCTCACACCTATATGGTCCTATGGTGTTGTACCTGCGTTTAATGGGAAAATGTATTTTCCAATGTCTGATCCAATGAACATTTCTGCAAAGGCAAAACTGCTCTGGAAAGTGTATGGAATGACAGATGCAGAGCTTAAGTCGTTAACCGCAGATAACGGGCAGATGGTCTCTGCGAATAATACAAAAAACACACTAATTGCAAACAGCGGTGAAACAGACGAGTGGGAAACATTTGAATGGGTGGACTTAGGGCCTGACAGAGTTGCACTTAAAGCATGTAACGGAAAATATGTTACACTATCTAAAAAATATGGTTACAAATCAGATTCTATGAAAGGGATAAATAATCCTTCTGAGGTGCCTGATGAATACTATGTTCTCGAAGTAAACAGTAGTACAGTAGGGGAAAAAGAAACATTTGAGATCATAGACAACACGGGCGCTACCATTGCTTTGAAGGCATGTAATGGAAAGTTTGTTTCAAATAATAACCCATATAATAGTTCAGATGGTCTGTCAGCTACCAGTAACCTTATTGGTTCAGCAGAAATATTTACGGTGGTTGATCGTGGGTGTAACTCTAATGCGATGCCTCTTGTTTCGTATTACGAAGATTTTATGATTACTGGTTTTAATTTTCAAGAGAATTATGGTTCAGATATAGGTTGTTTTTATAATAAGGATATTAATCAGACAATCAAAGCAGGTTTTGTGCTGGCCTATGAGTTTTTACGAAGTGAAAATGATCTACCTAATGTATCGGATATTATCGGTGGGAGAAATATAACCATTAATGCTTCCGTTCGTGAAGGGGTTGCACATCAAGAGCATAGTATTTTTAGCTTGATGAGCGAAATGTTACCACAAGCATTGTATAATCTAGCTACTCAGTCAAATGATACCGTTGCACCAGTTATAATCGCTCTTCAGGATCGTTTTACTACAAAAACATTAGATGATATAACCACCAGTGTGAACCTCAATGGGAACAGTTTGCTGATCGATGTATCTGAAAGCCCGGTTATTACATCAAAAATGTTTAAAATGAATTGGTACAATCTAGTGAATGTATCCCTCTTGAGTACTGAAGAGGTTTTATTGGAATCCATGAGGTGGGGATTACACCTTGGTTTTGATGAACAGAATGATACGTTAGTGAATCTGATGGGGCTTTTTCATATATGGAATGCAGGTGAATTTAAAATCACGTCTGTTGGAGAAGATCAAATCAAATTTAATATCGATGAGGCACCTGATGTGTTAACTATCATACAATACAGTGTTTTTTCTATTTCATCAGTTATGGATGTTATTACATTAATGATGAAACCAACAAGAGATTATCGTTTTATTGTTTCATCAATAAAATTCATAAGAGAGCTTTTAACACCGTTAGCAAACGCTATCAAAACGGGTTTAAAAGCATTGAAACTAAGTAAAGTTGCGCAAAAAGCGGTTACGGCGCTAAAAGTGGTTGCAAACGCAATTAAATCAAGTAAGGCTGCTCAAGGTATAATCAAGTTTTTTAAATCAGCAAAAGTAATGTCCTTTTTGGATAAATTTGGGACAGTCCTCATTCTTATAGATCTGGCAATTACAGGTGTTATCGCTTTTTATATGTTCTGGTCGATTCTTTGGGAGCAAGGATTTTCAGATTTTGGAGCAGCGTTAGGTGCATGGGTAGTTATCTTCTCATTTGCGTATGCGGGTATATACATTCTCTTAGCTCTAGCCTTACCAATTATTGGGATAATTTTAGCGATTCTTGATATAATCTTTGATTTCTTTGGAAAACTACTTGAATGGTTT
>CAZRMY010000169.1:0-3258 GCA_964601295.1 uncultured Thermoplasmatales archaeon
TGGGGATTCACTCGTGCCAATTGGTGTGGGCATCTTCATGAAAAACCATACACTTCAAACGCTGGGCGCATACCAACTGGGAATAAAGTTTGCTTCTCAATTCGCAGGCGGTAGCGGTTCAAATGTAGGAGGCGCATATTAATGGCAGCAACTACAAAAGGTCAGATAACACTCGTAAACGCGCAGGGTAACAGCAGGGTTGAAACATTTACCATGACCCCAACAGATGGGGAATATGTAACATTCTCATCAACTGGAACGACAACCCTAAAGATTCAACCAGGTGGGGAAAGCATTGTTGGAATTAATTTCAATAATGATGGTGCGACAACTGTAAACACCGCTTATCTATTTGCAGATGGGCAAGATATCCGCTGTAAATTTATGATGGCGTTGTATGCAATCGATAACGCACCCGTGCCGATTCAATTACCTGGCGCTATATCTATCCGTGGCGGCCGAGAATTATCTATATCTGTAAACGCATAAGGAGGTATGACCTATCACAATACCATCCTATTCTTCTTTTATTGAATTAGTGAAAACTGCGACAGATGATAACAAATTTACATTAGCAACCGAACCGATGGTATTATCTGATGTGATGGTTCTCTGCTCATCAAACGATTGTCAATTTGGGGATTCACTCAACCAGGAATTTGATATGGATGTGGGTGATGTATTCACATTTGACAACCCCGTTGATATAGAAGATATATTTTTTATTAACAAGACGGCAGGGAGCAACACAAAAATAATAATCACAGGGGTAAGGGTTTAAAATGGCCGGATATGCAAAAAAATTTATTGTTCAGGATGCAACTCCTCTTGTTCTCAATGAGGATTATACAAGTAATGTTGCCAGTGGGGGATATGCTAATATCGATATAACCGCACCAACAGGATATATCTATAAAGTATTAGCATTTCATTTTTATGCTGCTGACCCGAGTGGTTCAACTTCTGGTTTACACAGGTGCAGAGTAGACAAATATGATGGAACAGATAGAGATTTAAAAATAACCACAGGCGGTTCAAATACAGGAACACAACTACAATATCAGTATGGGGATTGGGTTTACGCTGACCAAGCAAAATATCCTTCTGATGCTGCTGCAAGATTATTAGTGATGAAAAATTTGATAATCGATGATACAAACGGTATTCGAGTAGAATATTTCAATAATACTGATGTAACACAAACAACAGATGTCAGATGTAGGCTGATGGTGCAAAAAATCAGGGTGCGGTAAAATGGGTATTGGTTTATCGGATATTGCATCAAAAATAGATATTGTTCACCGAAACATAAACAAGGGAGATCCAGGAAACATACAAGATGAGATTTTACGAAAGCCAAAAAAATATGTGGAGAATCACCGAGCAAGAAAAATTGATCGAAAACCAAAAAAACCAAAAGTCAAGGTAACAAAAAAAGAAGAAGATACATTCAACCCTTGGTTATGGTCTGCTGGGCTATTAACACCCTGGACTGCCATGGGTTCTTTTGTTGAAGGCATGGATAAATTAGGCGGTGGAACGAAAGATACCACAACCTCATATGAAGGAACTCCCGACGCAATAACTCCATTATTACCTAACAACGGCGGCAACGGTGCTTTTAACATTCCTGGTCTACCTGGTTTAAGCGACATCAAACAAGAACATATTATTTGGGGTGCTGCTGCAATAGGTGGATTCATCCTATTAAACTCATACATCAAAAGCAAGTGATACTATGAATGATGACCTCAAAGCCAAAGTTATTATCGCTGTAACAGGCATCACAGCGGTATCTATACTACAAATCGTTGCGTGGATGTCAGGACATAACGGCCAGGTGTTCGCACTTACAAGCAGCATCATAGGCGTTTCTGTGGGATTTTTCCTGGGATTCACTAAAAAAGTAAAGGATTCCATCAAACAATATGGGGATGAGAAATTAAAAAACTGGTAGTTTTATTCCTCCCTCTTTTTATCATACCGTTTTTTCATCCCCCACCCTCCCTTTTTCATGCAGAGAAACCATTTTAGAGCATCAAATGTCTATATAGATTTATTTTATGTCTATATAGATGATAAAAATAAAACACTGTTTTTTCCTTCTGTTACTATATATAGTAATATAATAAAATAAAATAAAAATCTATTAGTTATCAATAAATATATATGCGTTGTTGTTGTTGACAATAAGAGGGAAGGTGAAAATGGAAAGATGCCGAAAGTAGAAACCTATTTGTCAAATGCAGCGTTTATGCACTTATTAAAGTATGCCAATGAACGCAAAATATCAACCAACGGGAAGGCAGCAAAACGAATCATCGAAGAATATTTTTTGATGCAACATAAAATAGACAAAGAGATTGCAGCAGCACAGGAGGAAACTGCTGAACGATTAGGTAAAGCATTAAAAAAAGCACATAAGGAAGTAGAGCAATTAAAAGATGAAAATGAAAAATGGAAAGAACGGTTTTGGAGGAAAGAATCAAATGAAAAAAAAGATGATTAATATGACAGCACATTGTAAAAAACACAATGTAATCTATAAGGCCTGTGATGTATGCCCATATTGTAAATACAATCAGGTAAAATTAGAGGTGGAATGATGGAATTAGTTTATGTAGCGATTGTTTCCTCTGTTACTGGTTTAATTGGTTTATTGCTTTATCAACGGTTTTCTATCCTCAACTGGTCCATGAAAATGGATTATAAAGAGCAGCAATACAAACATAAAGAAAAAATCGAGAAAATGAGAACCAAAAAATCACTTGATAGATTAAAACTTAAACAATCTAAAAAAAAGGTGGATTTGGGAAACATCGACCTTGATAAAATCGGCGATATCGTGGAAGGCGTTACGGATTTAAATGAAGGTGCAGGGGAAGGCGGTATCATGGATATCGTAAACTATTTTCTGAAGGGTGCAGGAAACAAAAAAGAACCTTCTGTTGATATGGAGGAAGGCGAAGATTACAATATAAAGGAAGGTTATTAAACCAGGACCCACATAATAAAAACACCTAAAATGATGGTTTAGGTGGAAAGATGGCAAAGAAACGGCGTAGATATACCCGAAGGGCCAAACGATACACAAAAGGCCTTTTTGGTATGTCTAATATGAATACAATAATGAAAAACGCAGGTGCTGGTGCATTAGTGGGTTTTCTGCAAAGCAAGATTCCAAATGATGCACTAGGCGGATATGGGGATTCACTCGTGCCAATTGGTGTGGGCATCTTCATGAAAAACCATACACTT
>CAZRMY010000170.1:0-3252 GCA_964601295.1 uncultured Thermoplasmatales archaeon
AAATCTCCCACGGTAGCCCCCTACATAGTCTGAATAAATATAATTGTTATGAAAATTTTCACCAACATATAAATTTCCCAATAGTATACCCTCATGCAATGTAGAGTAGTTATCTCAAGGTAGACGATTATGCACGTACTTATCTGTGGCGCAGGAACAATCGGGCAGGCAATAGCCTATGATATGTTACAATATGCACCAGATTTGGAACTCACAATGGTTGATAACAACAAACAACATATTCGTTCTACTCAAAAGTTTCTTAACCCTGATGCTATCGAATTCAAATTATGTGATATACATAACAAACAGACAGCTGAACAGCTCATGTCAAACTGCGATATCGCAATATCTGCAGCCCCCTATTTTTTCAATTATGACCTCACCGTGCATGCTATCACCATGGGAGCGCATTTTATAGATCTTGGTGGCAATAACCACATTGTACACAAACAATGCATGCTAAATCCAATGGCGCAGGATAACAAAGTAACCGTTATACCCGATTGTGGTCTCGCACCAGGTCTCGTATCCATCATTACTCATGAAATCGTCGACACCTTAGAACACATTGATTACGTAAAAATCCGTGTTGGCGGTATACCACTCCATCCAAAACCACCATTACACTACGAACTCGTGTTTTCAGCAGAAGGCCTCATAAACGAATACGCTGAAAAAGCACTTGTGCTAAATAATGGAAGTATCACAGAAAAAAAATCATTAACAGCCCTTGAACAACTTACATTCCCTGAGCCTTTTGGCACCATGGAAGCATTTCTTACCTCTGGCGGATGTTCAACCTTGCCGCACACCTATCAACATCATATTAACTATCTTGATTACAAAACCATACGTTACCCTGGACATTGTGAACAAATCAAACTCCTTTTTGATCTTGGATTCGCAGATACACAACATATCACGATCAATGACAAAAAGATAACGCCTCGGAAACTGCTTATCGCACTTTTACAACAAAAACTCCCCGCTACAAATCAGGACGCTGTGCTCCTAAAAATATCAAGCAAGGGATCATTAAATAATAAAAATAAATTACTAACATATACTATGATCGACACATACGACAAAAAAACAGGCATAACCGCGATGATGCGCACTACGGCATACCCTGTATCAATCATAGCCCAAATGATCGCGACACAACAAATCAAAAAAACCGGTGTATACTGCCCTGAGCACATAGCTCCGTACAAAACTTTTTTTAAAGCACTCTCAAAAAGAGGTATAATGCTGACAAAAAACATCATCCCTATTTAGGTACCCATGACTCAAAATAACCAGATACAAAAATTTCTTACCGCCAAAAAACAAGCGCTCGCAAAACTAGATCAGGCCTGTCGAATCCAGGAAGTTGACACGGAAATTCGTGAACTTCTTTCCATAATCAATGAGTCTGAAGAGTATTACACATCAAGTAGCTGTGCAGGGCGAATAATTGTATTAGAGCTACCTGAAATCGGCGACAAAAAAAACGCTCAATTCCTAGGCAAATGGCATCATCCAACAACTCTAAACTTGGTGCAAGACTGTGCCACCAAATCAACAAAAGGATTATTGTGGTTGCTTGCACAATCACCGATACTTCATATTGGAGCAAAAAATCTTCACGCTGCAGACACAATGGTGCAAATCGCAATCGCAGCAGGGTTCAAAAACACAGGGTTCAAACATCTCGAAAAAAAAATTACCATTGAGATATGTAGTACCGAACGACTTGATGCACCCATTGGTCAACATGGTTCCCTGCTGTGTTCACCTGAACATCTGCAACTTCTAGTCACCATAGCTAATCATGTACTCACTCGATCGCAAAAAAAATTAACTGTATTTCAGCATAAGCTACAGCAATATTTAAGTAGTTAGAAAACAACCATTTTTTGGGTAAACTATGGAACGTAAGAACAAAATACTGATTATACTTGTATTTTTACAAATTTATCTCATCAGTGTTTTATTACGTTTTGTTAATGGTGAAGAAAATTTAGCTAATTTTGTAACTCATAAAATGTCTCAGTTAGCAATTGGAAGTTGGGTCTATGGATTTATCGTAACCATTACTATTGTTTATTTCATATTTGCAGAGCATTGTGAAATAATCAGAAAACGTCAACAAAAAAAACAGGCGGTATGTGATGTTCATAGGTATCATGAGATAGTTGAACCACCTGATATAAATACCTAATTTTAAACGATAATATTACGACGATATGTCTTCATTTAGGTGAATAAATGTTATATATCTTTGAACAAACCGTAAGTAGACTAATCTTTTTTATGTTGTGTAATACTCCTAGATAATCCAATTAATTTAGCAAAAGATTTATATACTGTAAGGGATATTAGTATATTGGGGTAAAATTTATGAAGGTCATGAAAAAGAAAATGATAGGACTTCTCATCTGCATGCTATTCGTAGCCACCATACCTATGGCAGCAGGGATGCTTGAAACCACAGAAACACAGGAAACCGAAGACACCACTGAGACAACCGCATTACGCAAGACATTTATGTGGGGTTTTATATCAAGTTCTGTAGTTACTGGCCGTACTATTTCGTTTCGAGCATTTTGGGTTCATTATAACACGTTTGGAAAACAAAAAGGAGTTATTAAATTCCCAACCAAGGTAATCCTTGAGAATAATGGCATGTTTATGCTGAGAGGTAACTTCATCTTCGGCATATTTGATGGAGAACCTGTAATACGCTAGAGGTGTTAACCCTCTAGATATTTTTTACTTTTTTTACTGGTTTAATTTATAGGGTTATTCGTACATTCAGTTTTTTTTAGGGTACCTGATTTTTTTAAAACGTTCTCTATGAGGCCTAGCTATTGTTAATAAAAAAAGAAGAAGAAAGTGGTAATAAGTGTAGTGCTACTGCATTTTCTTGATGATTTCATCAGCTACTTCAAGGGTAGAGTTGGTGCCCTTTGCGACATCATATGTACGTATGTCTCCCTCATGGATAACCGCTGCTATAGCGTTTTCTAGGTTGGTGGCATGCTTTTTTTCGCCTAGCCAGTCGAGCATGAGTTTCACTGAGAGTAACATGGCGGTTGGGTTGACTTTGTATTGTCCTGCGTACTTTGGAGCGGAGCCATGTGTGGGTTCGAACAACGCGTAGTTGTCTCCGATATTTCCGCTGGCCGCGAATCCGAGTCCACCGATGAGTTGGGCCGATAAATCTGATATGATATCGCCGAACATGTTTGAGGCTACAAGCACGCT
>CAZRMY010000171.1:0-3183 GCA_964601295.1 uncultured Thermoplasmatales archaeon
TATATAGCCAAAATGTTAAAATACTAATTTTACCTTAAAATATTGGGGAAACGATGAAAAAAAATATCCTCATCGGAGGTAGTTTCGTTGCAGTTATTCTGATTGTTCTTGCATCTTTTACTAGCGTTGTTGGTTATTCTTCCCTGGATAAAAATTCTAATTATATTAATTCACCGTTATTCACTATTAGAACACAGAAAGCAATTGATAATAATCGAGCCCAAATTACAAGTCAGTATATTGGAAAAGATAGAGAACTATTTATTTCAATTCCTTTAAGAGATGTTGATTCTTTCTTTTCATTCAGAGTTATTAATAGAATAAGTAAATTCAATGATGATCAAATTAATCGATTAAAACAAATTATCATAAATAAATTGCATAGCGATGAGAGATTTGAAGATATTGATAATAATCAGATATACGAATCGCTTCAATATATACGAAATCATCCTAATGAGGTAAAACAGTACATAGTGAAAAGTGACAGTGATTCTTCGATTACAATAAATAATTGGATTCCAGGATGCTTTTGTCTTAAGTTTCTTATTGAGCTAATTATAATCTCTATATATGCTGTACTTTATATTTTAATTACGCTTGATATAATTCAATCAATCACCCCTTGGGGATGTTAGATAACAAAACATCTATAAAAGAAATACAATAATAAAGAATTATAATAATTTTATACTACTAGAAAATCTTCAATACATCCAAATATGTGCCTTTACTCATTCCATCAACAGTTACTGCATATGCAGTTATCCTTTGTTTAAAGTCAAAAAATGATCCACGTCTCCAAAGATAAGTATATGGTGCATCGGAAGCATTATTTATAATAAGTTGATAATTGTTTGTAACAACTTTACTTGAATATTCTCTATCTCTATATCCATCCCTATCAATATAACCAATCTGTAATTTTTTAACACCTGACAGACTACAATTATTTTCCATCTCTGGAATTAATATCGTATTAATGGTACAGTTTTCTCCTTCTGTTGCCCACGCTCGGCCTTTAACAATATCGTTTTCTTTACTCCAATTCGCATTGTATGTCACGTTACATAAATCCCTAAGTACCGACCAGACATAGTCATAATCAAGTTGTATGCTTGTGCCTCCCCCACCTTCACCAGCTTTTACTGTTTCATTTTCATAAAACAATACTACAGAATTACTTATCAACAGCGTACAAATCACAATAATCAATATTTTTTTGTTCATTAAAACCTCGCCCCATTAAACATAAAAATACAAAAATGACTTATAAATTTTCTCAAAAAAAATTATTAAATATGTCGAAGATACTTTAAAAACATATATTAAGCTAAGGAAAGTTATTAATGACATCTATAAAAATAAAATTTACCTCGTATCACTATTGTAGTATTGCCGTTATTTTTCTGATTGTTTTCATGCCAATATCTCTTGCCCAGCACTATCACCCAGAGCAAAACAATGAAAAGCAAATAGATAGATTAACACCATACAGGTCTTGGGATTTACCTCAAGAAATATCAAAACATAATACGGAAAATAAACACTCTTTATCTGAGTATCCTGATATTGAAAAACAATTCTATTTCAAGTATAACAAAAATCAGGGGAGTAGTCCTATGGACTCTGCATGGCCGATAATCTGTCATGATACATGGCATACAAGTCAAAGCCCCTACAGCACCGCTGACAACCCGGGTACGGAGAAATGGCGGTTTCGAGTAGAACATGAATTAGGCGGAGAAATTGAAAGCTCTGCGGTAATCGACAACAGTGGTACCATCTATTTTGGTAGCATGGGATGTGATCATCAGCTCTACGCACTTAATCCTGATGGAACACTAAAATGGAAATATAACAAAACATATATTATTTGGTCTTCACCAGCGATAGATGAACAGGGTATCATATATTTTTCATCGATCTATAATTATCCCACGGATTTTATATTCGCCCTCTATTCAACCAATGGGACATTGAAATGGAAATACCCTATTAGCGGTACTATATCATCCCCTGCTATCGCAGATGATGGCACTATTGTGTTTGGTGATGAAGAGAATTTCAATATTATTGCATTGTACCCCAATGGCACCCTCCGTTGGAGTTACCATGCAGATCATTGGACAAGCTCGTCACCGGCGATCAGTGATGATAACATCGTGTATTGCGGCTCCTGGGATAACAATTTATATGCATTATATCTGAGCAATGGTTCGTTAAAATGGAAGTATAAAACAGGTGGAAGGATTAAAGGCCACCCGTCAATAGGGTCTGATGGAACCGTGTATATGCCCTCTTTTGACGGGTATCTGTACGCGTTAAACCCCGATGGAACGTTGAAATGGAAAAACAGTTACCCTGGTGATGTGGCTGCCGCCTCAGCAGCTATTGCCTCTGATGGCACGTTGTATGTCGGTGGGAGCAAACTATATGCGTTCTCCCCTGAGGGAGCGCATCTATGGAGCTGTGATGTCGGCGGAAGTATCTATGGGACAATGCCAGCGATCTCAGTAGAGGGCACTATTTATGTAAGTGCGGGTAAAAGTCTGGTTGCGGTGAATCCTAATGGAACGGTTCAATGGCGTAAGCAAATCTGCAATCTAAATACTCGCTCATCACCAGTAATTGGAAAAAATGGTGTCATCTATGTTGGTTCAACATCGAAAGATGAAAACCACAACTGGTATGGTGTAATGCATGCGTTTGGCCCGGGAAAAAATCTTACTGTCGATGCCGGTGGACCGTATCATGGTATCACTGAAGTATCTATTAAGATGCAGAGTACCGTGCTTGGAGGAGTGTTGCCATATTCGTATCTCTGGGATTTCGGTGATGGCAACACTAGTACTAGTGCCAATCCTACGCATATTTATGGAAGATCAGGTGACTACACGGTGACTCTTACCGTGGTTGATGGTGCAGAAAACAGTAGTACCGATACAACTGAGGTATCTGTAGGAACTGGATGGCCAGAGGTACGTATTCTGAGACCAACATGTCATTTATATGTGTGGGATCATGAATTACGTTCAACGAAAGTTCCTATCATATTTGGCCCGATTACTATTGAGGTCGAAGCATATCAGAAGGAAGCAGCTATTGAGAAAGTTTCTATTTATATTGATTATGAGTATGCATTTACCGATTATGAGGCACCGTATACTTTTCGATGGAGAC
>CAZRMY010000172.1:0-3087 GCA_964601295.1 uncultured Thermoplasmatales archaeon
ATGCTAGCATATAGAGTAATCCATCTTCGTTGCCTCCTAAGTTAATGTTAGTGTCTCCGTCAGTGATTAAAGAAATGACCAGAATGATAAGTCCTATTGGAATGGCAAAGGTAATAAGAAAACCAACGGCAAAATTTAGCAGAAGAGAGCTTCCTCCAATAAGTGTTCCTGTAGCTAAGGTAAACAGTATCGCTATAACGGCAAAGAGAGGTGCAGCTACAAATGAAAATGCTTTTATCCCAATTTTACTGGCAAAGCCAAGAAACATGAAAAACAATCCTCCAATTAATAATGCTAGCTGTATACCACCTACAAAGAGTAGAATCATGCTGATGATTGCTCGGATAATCCGAACAAATGTTTTGAAGATTAAACTTGCTCCTTGCCCTAAAATTTTTAATAATAATGATGGAAGTCCAGTAAACATTCCGAAAAGGCTTGAGATAATATCTAAAAGCCCTTCACCAGTGAATGCATCAATATCAACAATCCTAGAAAGAAGTTTTGTTAACAGATTTTTAAACAAATTGAACACAATGCCCTGTTGCTGAGGGATATTTTCATTTGTTATTTCCTCTGTTAATGAATGTTGTAGAGAGATCATAACTTCTGATGTGGTTTCTTTCACATCTTCCGTTGTAATGGTTGATTCTTCCGATAGTGTTGCTTTTTGTTGCACTATTCTTTTCAAATCAGTTTCATCTGTTTCTTCAGAAGAAATCGTTTCTTTGATCACGTTCATGAGCAAATAAACAACCTTCAGCTGTTGTTGTTCAGTGACCGTATCCTTGTTTCGTATGGTTTCTAATAAAGTTATGAGTTCTCTTTGTTGGCTAATAGTATCAATTTGATCGTTAACCGCAGCACCTTGAGTTTGTGGTACAATGGTGGCTGATGATACAAAGAGAACGGCTATAGTTATAGCCCCGATAAGGAGCATTTTTTGTTTAAGAGAGGAAACATTTTTTAACTGCATTTTTTCCACCTGTCATATTTAATAATGTTTCAAGTATATAAAATGTTTGATACAAATGTTCACGGTTTTTTCATAAGAGTATAAACCAAGAATCTGCCAGGTTATTATGCAAAAAAAATTTGAAAAATTATATAGGTTTTTGTATCAAATAGTTATTCTACCTGTGTTTCATGAAATCGATAGAGAGAGCTATTGTAATTATTTCACTTGTTTTCTTTCTTCTGTTGCTTTGTTCATATAGTGGCCTTTTTCATAATCAATATCATCCCTCGTTTTCTTACCAATTAAATCATTTCCAGCAGTATCAAAATAAATCTATCACTATCACTGGTGTTATCACAGAACAAAACCTTGATAATAACACCGTTAGCATAAAGATAAATGAGGTACCATATCAAAATATTTGGGTTACTATTCCATCGCTAGAAGATAAAAAGGTTAAGTCAGGGGATAGTATTGAAGTATCAGGGAAATTAATAACGAAACAACATATCCTAGCTGATAACAGTTTAATAACTCCCTCCTGGATGCATGATTTGATTTATATTCGATCAATTCCAGCAATACCTCTTGTTTTGTTTTTCTTTTTCAAAAAATGGAGATTTAACAGAACAACCTGTTTTTTCGAACGGAGGAACCCTTAATGCCTGATTGGCTTACTCATAGCCTTGTTGGTTGGATGATAGGAAAGACCTTTCAAAGGGATGTCAGTATTTTGATGATCGGATCACTTCTTCCGGATTTAATAAAAATACAGTTGGCATTTACCTGGACAAAAACCGTTCATGCTTCCTTTTTTACTCCGCTTCATACGCCAATAGGATCAATTCTTATAGCGGGAATCATTGCTTTGTTTTTTATAGAAGCAAAATCAATTTTCTTCCTTTTAAGTCTAGGTTTATGTTCTCATTTCCTTCTTGATTTTTTTCTTGTTCACGTGAGTGGTGGAATGATGCTTTTGTTTCCATTGAGTTGGGATGAATGGCAAATATATCTCATTCGATCGGATAACTACTGGGTTACAGTAGTCACACTATTTTGTTCATTGTGTTTTTATCTGTTATATGAAATGGATAAAAAGAAGAAACTGCGTACTAAAAATTTTGAGTGATTGAATGTTTATTTGATATCAATTTGACATTTTGACAGCAAGATTTTAAAATAAAGAACCGCAGAGTCACATAAACACGGATGAGGAGTGATGTAAGAAAGATGGAAATAACATCTAAACGGGAACAAAAAACACCAGAGCTGCATACCTTAGTTCAAAGAGATCTTAATGGAAATCGGTTTACAAAAAAGCAAATTATAAATAGGTTAACCATAATCTTTCTTCAAATATCAGATAAAACATACTCCTCCTAGGGTGATATAGACACAAGTGTGAGGAAGTTTGTTGGATGCAAAAGATTAATAAGGGTACTGGAAAAAAGATAGTTAGTATAATTACTGCGTTTATTCTATTAGGATTAATATTGTTTATTTTACTTCCACCAGCTAGTAGTGTGAATCTGACAACCGGTTATCCATTTACTAATAGTGAGATCATTTTTGGAAATCAAATTACGTTTGAAAATGTAAATCTTACCATAAGTGGAGATGAACGTATCCCAATCACAGAGCTAAACTTTTCCATATATAATGAAACCGAATATCTGCTGGATTCAGTCGTTTTTAATGTAAATGGTACTGAAATATCTGGTTCAACTGATGTGTTTACGGTAACTCGTACATCAATAATCCAATCATCATGGTATAACGAAGGATATGGTTACGGCTATGATGAACCAGAGGGCCCTGGATTTGATTTTGGATATGATTATGGGTATGGATACAATTCTCCAACAGCATCTGATATAACCTTTCTTTATGATATCACTTACAATATTACCCAATCGGGAACATATTATGCGCAGTTTTTTGTTAATTCCACTAGCACAGCGGAATCACATCTTTTTGATTCAGAAGAATCGGCACATTTTATCTTTGAAGATTTCACATTATATAAGGGATGGAATCTCATAACCATGCCTGCACAAACCATAATCAATGCCAGTCATCTTTCGTCTAATATCACTAATTGTGAAATGATCAGTTGGTTTGATGCCAAA
>CAZRMY010000173.1:0-2764 GCA_964601295.1 uncultured Thermoplasmatales archaeon
CCATTCCGGGTGAAACTTGCCACCTATTCCGGATGAAAACTGCCACCCATTCCGGGTGAAACTTGCCACCTATTCCGGATGAAAACTGCCACCCATTCCGGATGAAGGCTGCCACCTGACTTTTTTAAGAAATCTCTTTTTTCCGAACATTCTCAGTAATTGTTATTTTCCTCCAATGCACAGGCCAAATGGAGGAAACAGCGATGCCAATGAGAAGAACAACTATGGAAAAAGTAAGAGAAATTGTACGACTTTACGAACTCGGCAATCTGAGCGAACGAGCCGTCTCACGAGCTTTAAAAGTATCAAGACCGGCCGTTAAAAAATACCTCGCGGCGATCGAAAAAGCAGGGCTCGATTTTGCCGCCATCAAGCAAATGCCCGACGAAACATTGCTGGAAATCGTTGCGGACAACTGTCTGTCAAAATCAAATAAATACCAAACCCTGGCACGACAGTTCCCACATTTTGTCAAAGAACTGAAACGAACCGGAGTTACGTTACAACTCTTGTGGGAAGAATATCTCGAAGGACATCCTGATGGATACAAGTATTCACAATTCTGCTGCCACTTTCAAAAATGGCGTGATGATGCAGATCTATCCATGCATATCGAACACAAGGCCGGCGACAAGATGTTTGTCGACTTTACCGGAAAACATCTTTTTCTTGTCGATCGGGAAACCGGTGAAATCCGGAAGGTTGAAGTCTTTGTCGCCGTTCTTGGCGCCAGTCAACGAACCTATGTCGAAGCAACCAAAACACAACAAAAACATGACTGGATTGAAGCCAATCAAAATGCTTTCACCTATTTTGGCGGTGTCACCAATGCTATTGTGCCGGACTGCCTGAAATCAGCCGTCACCAAAGCAAACAAGTATGAGCCGGACATCAACCCGGAGTATCTGGATTTTGCCAGACATTATCATACCACCATTCTGCCTGCTCGTCCTGCCCACCCCAAAGACAAATCCCTGGTCGAAGGAGCGGTCAAAATTGTTTATGCCTGGATTTTTGCCCGACTGCGGGATCGTACTTTTCATCAGCTTGAAGACCTCAATGCTGCCATTCGTGAATTGCTTGAAAAGTATAATAACAAAGCCATGCAAAAAATAAAGCTCTCCAGAAATGAATTATTCAACGAGATCGAAAAGGATGCATTAAAACCGCTGCCGACAGAAAAGTATGTCAAAAGACATTTCAAATCCGTAAAAGCACAATTTAACTATCATGTCTATCTTGGAGAAGATAAGCACTACTACAGCGTTCCGTATCGGTATAAAGGTAAGAAAATCAATGCTTTTTATACCCAAAACACCATCGAGCTTTTTTTTGAAAATACCAGAATCGCCTTCCACAAAAGAAGCACCGGCATTAAAAACCGCTACACCACCCTCAAAGAACATATGCCGCCAAACCATCAATTTGTCGACGGGTGGTGCCCACAGAAATTTCTCGATTGGGCCGGAAACATCGGTGAACAGGTTGAACAGGTTATTGCTCATATCCTGGAACGACCACTGCACCCGGAACAGGCCTACAAAGTCTGTATGGGAATTTTGAATCTGGAAAAGCTCTATTCCAAAGAACGGCTCAACAAAGCATGTCAACGTGCTGTCGAATTTCAACATTATTCATACAAAGCAATTAAAAACATATTGGTGCAAAAGATCGAAGACTGTCAGTCGGACTTTTTTCAACTTCCAACAAATCACAAAAACGTCAGAGGAAAACAATACTATCTATAGGAGAATACTTTTATGACACCACAAGCAACGTTACAAAAAATGACAGATATGAAATTGTTCGGTATGGCAACTGCCTTCCGGGCAACCATGCAAACAGGCTTTAACCACAAGTTTACCACAGATGAACTTGTCGGCCATCTGGTCGATTCCGAATGGGAAGAGCGTTTTAATCGAAAACTCAAAAGACGACTCAAGGCGGCACACTTTCGTTATCAAGTGTCCGTTGAACAGATAGATCTCAATCAAAAGCGAAACCTGGATAAAAACCTGTTACTTCGATTGTCCAACTGTGATTGGATCAAGAAAGCTGAAAATGTTCTCATAACAGGTCCAACAGGTGTCGGCAAGACATCTATGGCCTGTGCCCTGGGGCATCAGGCCTGTCTAAACGATTATGCTGTCCTGTACGAAAAAGCCATAAAGTTTTTTGCCCGTCTCAAGTACGCCAAGGCGGATGGTACTTATGCCAAAGAACTCAGGAAAATACAAAAACAACATGTCTTGATTATTGATGATTTTGGCTTGCATCCTATCGATGATCAAAGTAAATTAATGCTGTTGGAAATTCTGGAAGATCGATATGGTGAACACTCTACCATCATTACAGCACAACTGCCGGTGAATCAATGGTATGATTTTATTGCCAATTCAACCATCGCGGATGCTGTGCTTGATCGAATTGTCCATAATTCACATAAAATTGAGATGGAAGGTGATTCAATGAGAAAAATTCTGTCATCTCATTCCGGATGAAAACTGCCACCACGGCTGATAAAATAATAGAGAATGTTCGATAAAATCAGGTGGCAACTTTGAAACGGAATGGGTGGCAACTTTCACCGGAATATGCATACATTGAGATTTTGGCTATCGGTCGTTCATTTGTCCATAAATTCTAATTTCATCACTCCTTTCAAAGTGTTTTATATTCAGCGTAGATAATTCCAAATTATTTACAATTACAGTGGCTCCAATAAAGATGTCACGAAATTCAATTATTTTATTTTTCTGCTTTA
>CAZRMY010000173.1:2774-3043 GCA_964601295.1 uncultured Thermoplasmatales archaeon
TCAGGTGGCAACTTTGAAACGGAATGGGTGGCAACTTTCACCGGAATATGCACCTGCATAGGTTCGATTAAAAGGACTACGCTCCTCACTTTTTTAAACCACCAAATTAAACGTTTCAATCCCTCATAGGTTCGATTAAAAGATTTCTTTTTTAGTTTTTCTTATTGCCGAAAAAGGAGTTTCAATCCCTCATAGGTTCGATTAAAAGAGGCCAAGATGGATGATAAATATTTAAGAATTACGAGTTTCAATCCCTCATAGGTTCGATT
>CAZRMY010000174.1:0-2100 GCA_964601295.1 uncultured Thermoplasmatales archaeon
GTCAAAAAATGTTGACTAATGAGCAAAAGCTAATTAGTCAAAGTTCAATACCAATTATGGATAAATAGGGATGTCAAATCGAGAATAAAAAAACAAAGAATTAAAGAAAACTGAGCCCGCGAACCATACCATTATTAAGGATATATAGGAAACCGTTGAAAATCTTGAAAAAAGAAAAAATCTTAGAAAAAAACATCTAAATATATTGAGTTGAACCACCCTGGAAGACATAATCTAAATGAAAAAGCTTTGTTTTCATTCAAAAAAAGCAACCTGTGTCAAATTTTCTGTTATTCCATTTTGTAGCCTTGTTAACACCACTCCAAGAATAGAAAGATACGTCCAATAGACATGACGTTCCACACGCTTCAAACCTTTATAATCAAAATAATATTGTAGATTAAGGTATTTCTTAACAAATCCATGAAACCCTTCAGCCACGTTTCTCTCATTATAGGGAGAACCCTCTCCATTGTTTTTTTGTTCAATCCATTTTTCCCATTTCTGAAGAAACTGATTTCGGAAATATGCACCAGTGATTTCGATTTTCCCGCAATGATAAAGATAGAGCAATTTTTCCTTGATTGAATTTTTATCTGGTGGAATAAAATCAATATTTTTCCATAACCGATTATATTCATACAATAGTCCTTTCAAATCCCCTTTAGCATGATACACTGCATTCGTTCCAGGGTTTGTCATGAACTGTGCCTCATGTTTCAGATGGATAAGTGCAAAATGCTCAAAGGTATCATATGCACCATCAGCATAGACTTCTTCAAATCTGATATCAAGATCATGTAATCGTTCTATCAACTTTTTAAAATAGGGAACATCTGATTCATTCATCGGTGAAATTATAATGGCAAGAGGGATATTATATTCTAAATCATACACCCCATGTACCTTATATCCTGTTTTTTCATAATGCCCATTATATTTTGCTTCTTTGTCATTAAATAAGGATTCCAATGGCATGGAATCTATACCTATTTTCCTTCCAAGCTTTAACCCATGATTTGACAATAGTTCTTTAATGGTAAGTACACATTGATCCATCGCTATTTCAAGTGTTTCTATGCTAATACGAACATTTTCCCAATGACAAAAAGTCCTTCTATCAGGTATTTGATAAAGACCTTTTTCAGTTTCCTTGAATCCAATCAGCGCAGCATCGTTTTGATTGGTAACAAAACGATTAACGAGTTTTTGAAATGATCTGAGACATTTCACTCTGCGTATCATAGAGGATTTTATCATAGCATCAATGGGGTAACGAAAATGATAATCGACCTTTCCATAATGTTGAATAAATACATCCCTAAGAGGGGATACGTCAAGGTATTTCCCTAGGAATTCTGCAATACTCATCGGATCCTTTTCACTTGGATTTTCTAATAAACGGTGAGTATGATCTGTTTCAATATATTTGATACTCCATACATTAGGTGAAGAGGAATGAACAACCTGTAATTCCCCTAATCCTTCCTCGAAGCTATCTATATCTGGTAAAAATTCAGCGTGTGTCTCCGCATGAAAACATTTATTTCCATTTGACTCTTGCTCATTAGGGGGTTTGATACCCATTATATCAGACCTCATGACCTTGGGGCATTCCCGTGCCCCTTGGCCATTATTATCAAATATTTTATCATATCCATATAATACTGTGAAATCTATATACTACAATTATATCAATATTTTTAATCATCATTAGATATTAATATATCCTATGGCTATATTAATTTAACTATCAAATACTGATAGTAACAAAATTTGATACTGCCACTTATTAATACTTACAAAATATGAAAGTTAAAATAGGAGCAATACCATACATGTACAAAGCCATGGATGCTATTACTGGGAAATCTTCGGATACATCAAAAGATGAAATCATCAAGCTTTTTGGAATAATAAAAGATCTTGGAAAACTGCTTGGAAAAGATCATTCCATTGAAATCGTCTATCTATTGAGTTATGAACCGATGAGATATAAACAAATTAAGAAGATGCTGAAATGCAATGATGCAACTCTTTCCCGCAGATTGAAAAAACTTCAGCAATATGATATTATAGAAAGCCTACCTGTTACCATTG
>CAZRMY010000174.1:2110-2955 GCA_964601295.1 uncultured Thermoplasmatales archaeon
AAAAAATCCCATGAATATACTATCACAGAACGAGGACAAGACCTTATAAGATTCTTTAGACATTATGATAAAAAGACCCCCCGATGAAAGGTGAATGTAACTATGGTGAAACGATTGAAATATAGAATTGTTGATGGACGGAACCATGTGGTGCATCATAGCTATAATAAACGTAATGCAAAAAACTGGATACGAAAGTTCGGTAAAAAAACAAGCTCCTATAAGATAAAAAAAATTGATGATTAATACTATTTAAACCGTAGGATAGGTTTCCATTAAAACCTCAAATCCACCAAAGAAAAATGATTCAACAACCAATCCCATAGGTTCCAGAATCCCTGATACGGTTTGTCTTTCGGCATGGAAATACTCAGACTCTTCCATTCACTTTCAAGATCATAGACATCCTTGGCCCTGACTTTAAGTGTATAGAATCCTTTCTCAGTCCATTGATGACTGAGATTAACTGTCTCACCGGATTGATAAGGGCCCATCCAATCAGTGATAGTGTCATCCCCCCAGTCAATGAGAAGACACACTGGATTATCCTCTGGATCAGTTGCTGAAAAAGTGTAAGTATAATGTATCCCGGGTGTTCCTCTGTTGATGCCATCGATACTTGGCTTGTGGGGTGCTTGATTGCTGTTCTGGATCCATGCCCAGGTGGTATCCGTTGAACTGTTTCCTTCACGGTCTGTAACGGTGAGGGTGATGGTGTAGTTCCCGGGTTCGGTGTAGATATGGGTTGGTTGTTGTTCATTGCTGCTGTATGTATCTCCGAATTCCCACTGCCAGGTATAGGGATGGTATCCACCGGTGACCTCTCCAGTAAACTGTAATAATTC
>CAZRMY010000175.1:0-2929 GCA_964601295.1 uncultured Thermoplasmatales archaeon
TTACAGTGTCAATTTGTGGCGATGCGAATGGTGATGGTGTGGTGAATGTAAGTGATAGCGTGTTTCTCATCAACTACGTCATGATACCGGGTAGCCCCGCACCAGATCCCCTTTGTAGTGGTGATGCGAATGGTGACGGTGTCATTAACGTCAGTGATGCGGTGTATGTTAACAACTGGGTGTTGCAACCCGGAAGCCCACCACCAGTAAACGATTGTTGCCCATGTCCAACCTGTTAAACGATGATAGGAGGTATCAATTTGTTTTTCGCCTCTTTTATCAAATTATGACTATAAATATGGATAATGAGCGTGCATCAGTAACGCCCTTAATGTCAGTCATTAATTGATAACTGTGTATGATTCTGCAGTAAGAAAGTTGTAGACCATCGTAGTGCATTTTTGCTGACAAAGTTATAGATAAAGGGGATTCGTTGTGAAAATAACTTCAAAATGGGTTTGTTTCGTGGCATGGTCACTTCCAGTGTAGCCCAGTCGGATTCTAACCCACATGAATCGATTGCTTTTACTTTTATTGTATATTTTCCTCGTAGTGTCCATGTATGATATCGTGGTATGGAGATACCGGGTTCAAAGTCCATTGACTGCCAGTATGTACCATCGCCCCAGTCAATAACATATTTTATGTCATCCTCTTCAGCATCATTTGATAGAAAAGTATATGGATAGCTTGTTTTTATTTTTCCTTCAGTTGGACCATCAATTGTTGGCGCATAAAATTATTATGGTCTATGTTTTAATACTTTTCATTTGGATTGTCAAAAGAATTTTAAAACAGTTATTTCTGTCCCTTGACTCTTTTCATCATTTGAAACAGCATAGACTACTAATTCGTGAGAAAAAAATAACTTTTCATCCCAAACCCATTCATACGGTTCATCATAATCTGTATATTTTAACCAGCTATCAACGTAAAAACAAATCCTATTGATTCCAACATCCTCTTGATATGCTTCCACCTTGACCGTAATCTTTCCGATAATAACAGGGTATTGAAGTGGAAATAATTTGAAATCGGCTAAATACAATGCATTTTCAGGTTTAAGAATTTTTACTGCCGGTCTTGAAGTATCAACATGTACATTTGCCGTATCAGAACTTTCGTTTTTGTCTCCATCAACAACAGTAAATGTGGCAATGTAATCCCCAGGTCGTGCATACGCATGCGTTGGATCATCCAAATCAGATGTATTACCATCACCAAAATCCCAATAGTAGTTGTACGGAAGAGTCCCACCAAAGACTGTGCTTTCAAATTGAATGGATGATTCTGCATTGCCAGAGTACGGACCTCCTGCATCCGCTTCAAGATCTTTCCCTGATCCAAATGCATGAAGATGTCCATACCAGTTGTGCTCTTCATCTATTGAAGAAGACCCAACATAGATCGTACCATCCTCTGTAAGTATTGGAGATGATTCTGCGCGTAAGTTACAAAGTTTATATTGCCATTTAATACTTCCTTCAGGGGTAACGGCAACAATCTGTTGTCCTTCGCAGTTGCATACATAAATTGTTCCATCAGAAGATATTGCAGGAGATGTCTTACCTCCATAACCCCCTACATCAAGACTCCATTTTATTGTCCCATTATTTGGATAGAATGCACGAAGTTGATCAGAAAACAAATGAATTGTCCCATCATCTGCAATAGCTGCACTCCCGCTGGTTCCATAGTTGGTATTTGTTTTCCATTTCATGGTCCCATTTGGCCATAAGGCATAGAGATAGCCATCCCAAGAGCTGCAATAAATAATACCCTCATCATCAATTGAAGGATGACCATGGATCTCATCACCCGTGTCAAAGCGCCACTTTAGCGTTCCATTGGGATATAACGCGTATAAATAACTATCAAGTGATCCGACATAAATAATTTCATCGTTCCCAATAGCCGGATTTGAAAATACTATATCTCCTGTTGTATACTGCCATTTCTCAGTACCATTAGGATTTATAGCAAAAAATTTTTTATTATTGCACCCAAAATAGATTGTTCCGTCATTACTGATAGCTGGAGATGAAGAAATTGAGTCTTCAGCATTAAACCTCCATTTTCTTGTTCCGTTAGGATTTATCGCATGTAAATAATCGTCCCATGAACCTACATAAATTGTTCCATCTTCAGATAAGGCAGGTGTTGACCATAGGAGCCCTCCAGCTTGATAGCTCCATTTCAGTGTCCCATTTGGGTATAAGGTGTATAATCTAGCATTAGAAACAGAGGCAACGTAGATGATTCCATCTGAATCAACAACTGGAGAACTTTCAATATCACTTGTAGTTCTATATCTCCATTTTTCTGTGTGAGGATTATTTTCAGTGCTATATGGGCTTTGGCTTGTATGCCTGGTATCATGACACTTCATAGGCCAAGGACTGTCCATTGGGCCATTAGAATCAACAGATTGTGAATCTAATAATATTGTTTTGAATTGATCATCATTAACTCTGATATTTTGAGAATAATTTTCATGACAATATTTTTTTGGAACATCAAACTCATTCATAATACAGAAAATATACTTCTCAAATTCTTGATTATTTTCTTCAGTTTTTATATTGAATCCTACTACCAATTGAGTCAAAACTGAAATAAAAAGTAATGAGCTAATACTAATCACAATAGCTTTTTTTCTCAGGTGATAATCCCCCTACATATTATATACCGTAATACGATATATAAATGATATTTTACATGAAATACGAGAGCAACGTATATATCATTTGAAAGCGCATTTGAAACATATCAAAATACGGTTTGTTTTTTGGGACAGATATTGGTAATGAATCTGACCACTCACTCAAATGATCATAACCATCTTTTGCTTGAACTTGTAGTTCCCAATCTCCTAACTTAAGAAATCTTAGAGGAATAGTAGTACTACCTGAATCAAAAGGTCCAAACC
>CAZRMY010000176.1:0-1561 GCA_964601295.1 uncultured Thermoplasmatales archaeon
AATTTATTATGATATCCACCAACAAAATGATAAATTCTCCTTGTTACTACATCTGCTTAAACATAACACTTCAGGCTTAGCAATAGTTTTTTGCGGCACCCGAACAGAATCAGATATTGTAGCTACAAACCTCAAACGACAAGGAATCAATGCACTGGCTATTCATGGTGGAATGAGTCAAAATAACCGATCAAAATCACTTAACTCGCTGAAAAATGAAACAACTGATGTGCTGGTGGCAACAGACGTCGCTGCACGCGGCTTAGATGTAAAAAATGTAACCCATGTCTACAACTATGCTGTTCCTTCAACACCAAAAGAATATACCCACCGGATAGGTAGAACTGCACGAGCTGGAGAAAAGGGATCAGCGGTAACTCTTCTCACTGAGAGAGATCATGATAACTTCAGACGAGTACAAAGCGATAAAGATCTTAAAATCATACGAGGACAAATACCACATTTTGAAAAAGTTCCATTTATTAGGCGATCACCGCCAAAGAAAAGAGAATTTAAAAAACAACGACATTACTATAGGAAACAATAATTTTTTTTATGACGTTTCACTTATTGTCTTTTCATTTTTTTTATTGAAAAATAATCCTTGGTCGCTCTAAGATATATTTCACACGAGTAATTTCACCCATGCCATATCCTTGTAAATCAACAGAGTGACCTGCCCAGGAAAAGGTTCCTGATACACTAACAGGACTTTCAAACATTCCAATCCGGGCAAATCGCCACACAATATCGCAGATATTTTCATGCTTTATATCAAGAACTAATTTCATATCATCCCGTTGAGCCTCAACATGAACGTGCAAAGGATACTTCATCAAAGGATTACCCTCTGGAGAAGCAGTCTCAGGGTAGGTGATGGTAAACTTGTTGAATTCAACCATATTTCTATTATCCGGCGTAATAATAAGGGCAGGTGCAGCACGATTCAACGGTAAACGATAATAAAATTGAGACAGATATATCTCCCATCCATTTTCAAAATGAATATTATACCAATCCCATCCGCGAGTTACAAAACGACGTGTTACTGTCTCCCAGAGATGGTCATGATATCCGGTTCCCAACACCTCATATTCAATACCATCTATACGTACTGTTCCTGAAACCATACAGCGTGGAATGTAATAATTACCTGCAAAATTTCCAGCACGAGGAAGATTAGAACTTCTTCCAAGCACCCATGTTGGTAAGAAATCTGCTACAAATGTAAGAGAAGCCTCGAAACCGCTTTCGGTATTATGTATATATACATCCCATTCTGGATACGAACCTTTCGCCCAGCTTTCCTTAAAAACAACATCAACACCGGGGCCATCCGCTTGCAATGTCCCCCGGATATTATCAAATGAGCTAAAATCCTGATTTCCTCCTTCATCGTCATAGAGAATAACAAAAAGATTATCTCGTTTAACAAACCGTAAATCATTTATTGACATCTTGTTAAAGCTAACAATCATAGAATAATTTTCAAGCTCTGTACCTGGCTGATTAAAAAATACATTGAAATCATGGACAAATACGTCAGCCAATTCAAGCCAAA
>CAZRMY010000176.1:1571-2921 GCA_964601295.1 uncultured Thermoplasmatales archaeon
CCCGGTGGAGTTGGAATATTCTGAGGAAATGATAACTCTTTGGCATCAACAGTGGTATCAATTGTAGTCTGATAATAATTAGTTAATGTGATTACTGAACTAACTGATGCGACAAGGACAATACCTATAATAAGAATACTTACAAGTATTTTTAACATCTTGCTCTTTAAAGATAGGGGGCTAGGCTTCAACGTAATAAACTCTTCATGAAGCTCTTTGTGTCTTTTCCAATAATTACCTCGACCGCCATATCGAATCAAAAACAGAAGGCCAATTAAAAAAATAGGGATACAAATAACTAATGGTAAATAGGTTATATCGGTCTGTAAACTTTGAACAGTAGCAATATGATTATTTACTGAACGATCAGTACTTTCATAGATAAGGACAGCAGCTTCACCAATAGGATCGGTGTGTTTTAAATATCTTTGAATTACGCGGTTTTCAAAATCTTCGGGTGAATAAATTTCCACAAATTGTGAAAGACGAGCTGAGATGACAAGGTTTCTGTAAATATGTAAAACATATCCTGTTTTAGGATTGACAGTTAACCGAAATACCTCATCACAAACATATGGCTCATTATGCCATACAATTGGTTGATTATATATTTTTGATTCCCATATCTCTGCTTCTATTCCATTGAGTAAACCAGAATCAATTTTTTTCATTTCACGAGTTAAAACAATATTTTCTTGGCCTTGTTGTTGCCCATTTGATTCAACCCAACCAACTATCTCAACATCTTCATTGCTTTTTGCAGGGATTCCCATATGGCCAGCATCAACATTAACAAATTCTAGACTTGAAAGACGTGAATCAATACGATACCATTCACTTATCGGTTCATTTTCATTAATGACTCTAAAGATTTCATTATTTTCATCATAGAGGGCTTCATGAATGATCATTTCTGTTTTGTCATGATCATAATAAACGGCATGAATAACTTGTCTTCCTTGAAAACGTTTAATGATTGGATCGTTTTCAGAAAATAAGCCTGTAATCTGATAGGGAGTTTCATAATATGCTTGTGAGGGTGCAAAAACAGAGTTACGTTCCCAATAATATACATCCCCAAGATCCTCCCACATATACTCTTCAGGTAAGACTGCTTTATCTACAATTTCATGTGGAATAATATAAAACAAAGTACTGCTGGCAAGGATAATAAAAAAAATACCTAGCGCTATACCAAGCTCTTCATATTTTTTCAGTTTAATAAAAAGGATTGCAAGAAGTGAAGGGATTAGAATAGATAGCCCTAGTACGATGAAAATTGTATTCCAGGGTAATGCACTCCACTCCGCCATTTTTTTCAACTCTTTTATCTTATAAAATCCAAATTAT
>CAZRMY010000177.1:0-2920 GCA_964601295.1 uncultured Thermoplasmatales archaeon
GTTTTTCAAGAGGAAAAGTTCATGGCAAAGAAAAAATCTGTGAGGAATGTAGATGAACTGTTAGAGCTCACAGAAAAATATCGAACCTTTATTGAGACTTTGCACGAAGGAATCTGGCAGATTGATCGGCATGCTATTACCACGTATGTGAATAAGCGTATGGCTGAGATGCTTGGATATTCTGCTGAGGAGATGATAGGTAAACATCCTTTTTCATTTATGGATGAGCACGGGAAAAAGATTGCAGAGCAGAACGTAGAACGAAGGAAACAAGGTATCAATGAACAACATGAATTTGAGTTCATACGAAAGAATGGTACACGTGTCTATGCTATTCTTGAAACTGCTTCTATTATAGATGAATCGGGTGTTTATCGGGGAGCAGTTGCAGGCGTACAAGATATTACCAAACAGAAACAATATATGGATGCGTTACAAAAATCAGAAGAACGGTATCGGAACTTGGTTGAAATGGCTCCAGACTGTATCATGACCATGGATTATAAGGGAAACATTACGTCGATTAACAAAGCTGGACTAGATATACTAGGTTATACCAAAGAAGAAATGATTGGCAAACATTTTACGCAACTTGGTGCCTTTGATACAAAGCAACTTCCACACTTAATTGCCACCTTTAGTCAAGCAGTTCGCGGAAAAGAGATGCTTCTCTTTGAGTTTGAATTTAGACGCAAAGATGGAAGTAAAGGATATGCAGAAGCACATTATCGACTGCAGAAACATACTAAAAACGAAATGATTCTAACAACCATACGAGACGTTACACAACAGAAACTCCTCAAAGAACAAGAACAACAATACATGGAAACATTATCCTTTTTATTAAAAACAGGAACAGAATTTGTACAACTATCATCAGAAAAAGATATTTATAATGTTGTGGGTGAACACCTTCGTTCGCTGGTTGCCGATGCGTATCTTACTATCTCCTCCTTTAATGAACGGGAAAAGACCATTACCATCCGGAAATTAATTGGCCTTGAACCACACATGACAACGATATTAAAAATATTGGGTCAGCCACTTACTGGAATTACACTCCCATTAGATGGTAATTCATGGTATGCTAAAATGGCTGAAGGAAAACTTATACAAACAACTCTTGACGAATTGATCAATGTTACGTCATCTGCGGTACCTCGACAACTCCAACACGTGATCGAAAAATCCGTTAATCACAACGAGTTATATTCCGTTGGCATCTATTATAATAATCGATTATTCGGTAGTGTCGTTATCGCGATGAAAAAAGGAGCTACTTTACAAAATAAGACCACTCTTGAAAGTTATATTAACCAAGCATCAATCGCATTCCAACGGAAACGCATTGATGACGAATTACGCGAAGCACACAGAACATTAAATGTTGTCAATAGAGAACTTGAGCGAAAAGTTGAAGATCGAACTGCTGAAATTGAGCGACTGTTGAAACAGAAAGACGAATTTGTGAATCAATTGGGCCATGATTTAAAAAACCCGTTGACTCCATTGATTACCCTGATCCCTATCATTAAAAAACGACAAACTGATGAAAAATCAAAAGACCTTCTTGATGTTATTGAAGAAAATGTACACTTTATGAAAAATTTAGTAACCAAAACTCTTGAGCTTGCTCGTCTTAATGCTCCAAGCACAATGTTTGATATCAAGCCGATACATCTTCACGAAAAAGTAAACAAACTACTCAATGCACAACAATCCCTGTTTAATGAAAAATCTTTAGTTGTTGAAAACCTGATTGGCAAAGATATTATTGTGCAAGCGGATGATCTTCAACTTGGCGAACTCTTCAATAATATACTGAACAATGCCATAAAATATACGCCTGAGAATGGAACCATTACTCTTGATGCACAAGAATGCGAGGATATGATAAAGATATCAGTGACTGATACCGGTGCAGGGATGACCGAAGATCAATTACGCCAAGTGTTCGATGAATTCTACAAGGTCGATCCCTCTCGACATGATTTTGATAGCAGTGGCCTCGGCCTTGCCATTTCAAAACGTATCGTGGAGAAGCATGGGGGGAAGATATGGGCTGAAAGTGAGGGAAAAGGAAAAGGGACCACGTTTTATTTTACTCTAAAACAAGGGCCAGAGAGCACATAACACATCTTACAACCGATTGGCAATTTGTACCAAGAGTTTGCTTTTTGTTGTTTTTTTATCAACCAGTACACGCCCACTCTTTTTCCAATGGTTTGCAGGATAGGCACGTTCTTTTTCTACAACAGGATTAAGTCCTAATGATTTTGCGGCCTTTGCAATGGCATCTACCGCTGGTTTTTCTACGGCGTGCTTTTTAGCAACTCTTCTTCCTTGCAACCGTGATCGTGTCTTATCAAAGTAGGATGGCCAAATAACAAACTTCTCCTCATCTCGAGAAACCATGAGGTATCACACCTACACATTATGAGAGCAATACGGCATTAACCGTGCCGCTTTGGCCAGGCCGTGAGGTAACCTTTGCTTTGCCAAGTTTGGTTTCAATAATTGCACCTTTGTTAACAATATTACGTCGCACGTAGTGGATATTTGCTGCATTTTCTGCAACAGAAATAACCTCTGTTTTCGTAGTTTTCTTTGTTTTTGGATCAACAACATACGCAATATTGGTTGTCTTCACCCGTGTTTTTCTATTATTTCCCATGGTGCGTAGTTTCTTCAATTGTGGTTGTCCTATTGTTGTTAAGTGGGATTCTCTTCCGATCTCAAACTTTCGTTTTCCTCGCGCAGAGCGGATACGCCGTCCTGTGTAACTTCGTCTTGATCTACCTTGCCAAAGTGCCATTAAGATAGGGGAATAAAGAGGAGGTATTTAAAGAATATGGGTGAAAAATGGTGGTTGTCAATTTAAGACGTTTTCAACATGAATCGCTAGGAGAAAACGTTCGTT
>CAZRMY010000178.1:0-2900 GCA_964601295.1 uncultured Thermoplasmatales archaeon
GTACCAACTCTTTTTCCCCAACGCAAATTTCCCAACTCTCAGTTATACAGTACCCCCAGCCGTAAAATAAAAAAACCAGTGAGCAACTGTGTTTAAAATGGGCAGATAAACAATAGATTAATAGAGGATTGTGTAATTTGCTATGTTAACCATGGAAAAACTCACAGATTCGATTAGAAAAGAGTTAATACGCGATCAACAAAATGAAATTGATGCATATCACATATACAACACATTGGGACAAAAAACAAAAAATACGCATAATGCTGAGATACTTAGATCTATTGCAGCAGATGAACAACGTCATTACAATATACTAAGAAAATACACTGAAAAAGATGCAACGCCGTCTAAAGGTAAAATCTACATATATATTTTGTTAGCGCGATTACTTGGATTTACATTCGCCTTAAAACTGTTGGAAAAAGCAGAGCAAAAAGCACAGGACACGTATGTAACAATTGGCGAATCATTTCCACAATTAAAGGAAATCACCCGTGATGAGGAACGGCATGAATTAGAACTTATTGATCTGATGAATGAGGATCGATTAAATTATATGGGATCTGTGGTGCTTGGATTAAATGATGCGTTGGTTGAGCTAACAGGTGCGCTTGCAGGTTTTACCTTTGCATTGCAGAACTCACGGGTTATCGGCGTGCTTGGCTTAATCACGGGTATAGCTGCGTCATTGTCTATGGGTGCCAGTGAATATTTATCCTCGAAACATGAACAGCAGAAACACGCTGGGAAGGCTGCAGGGTATACTGCAATCGCATATATTGTTACGGTATTCTTTCTGATTTTACCTTTTGTACTACTTGGTGATCCATTTGTAAGTTTGATGATAACGGTATGTGTTGCTGTTGTTATTATCGCGCTGTTTAATTATTATGTTGCGGTGGCCAAAGATCTTTCGTTTAGAAAACGTTTTATTGAGATGGCAGGTATTAGCCTTGGTGTAGCTGGGGCATCATTTCTCATAGGTGTCCTGGTGAAAACAACACTTGGTGTTGGAATCTAACAACCAACCTAAATACACAACGTGTATCAGTGAAGATGGTAAAAAAAAATTCTTTTAAGATAGCGATATGGCTACATCGATTTATTTATATGATATTACCTTATTACAAACGTCACTGGCTTGTAAGCAAAACAACAATTTTTGATACAAGCACAATGTGGGTGGAGGTTGACTATAAACATGGCAATAGAAATCGCAGGTTTTGGACTTGAAGAACCATTACCATATATAGGCATAAGTCTCTGGAATATCATACTAGCAGTTATCGTATTAATTGTAGGTATAATCGTTGTAAAAATAGCGGCAACAGTACTTAAAAAATGGATGTTACGTGCGAACTTATCAGAGATATTGGCAGAATTTACAACAAGGATAATACGACTCATTTTGTACGTATTTGTCATTGGAACCGCGCTTGCGTTTCTCGGTGTAGAAATCGGCGCAGCACTGGTAAGCATCTCGGTTGTATTAGGTTTTGTTCTAGGTTTTGCCCTGGGAGACACGTTAAGCAACATCGCATCTGGTTTTATGATTGCGATAACTAAACCATTCAAAAAAGGAGATTATGTAACCGCAAACGGTGAAAGCGGTAGTGTCGAAAATGTTGGTATCAGCATCACTGAACTCCGAACCGTTGACAACAAATTAGTCGTTATACCAAATAAATCTGTCTGGGGTAGCAATATCACCAACTTTACCAAATACTCCACCCGCAGAGTCGATATGACCATGGGTGTCGGCTACGATGATGACCTAGAAAAAGTGATTAAAACAACCCTTGCTGTGTTAAAAGCAGATAAACGAGTTCTTGCCGACCCTGCTCCACAGGTTGCTGTCTCAGAGTTTGCTGACTCATCGGTAAACCTCGTGGTGAGACCCTGGGTGAAAACAAGTGATTACTGGGGGTTTTTCTTTGACTTCCAAAAGGCGATAAAACAACGATATGACAAAGAAGGAATCAACATCCCCTATCCACAAATGGATGTACACCTTGACAAAGGAGACTAAACAATACCTACTCTCTCCTTTTTATTTTTTTAAAAAATATAGTGTCTACAACAATTTTTTTAATTTCTTAACTAAGAACAGTTGGCAGACCATATTTATTAAAAATGGATGTTCAGAAAAGAACCAAAATGGGTATCGCAGCATTCATTATGAAAAAAGGGTATACAATTGAAGACCTTCGATTACCTGATTACGTAGATATCTTTAATGTGTTACAGCATAAAGAAAACCGGTACACCTGTTTAATTAAAGCAAAATATTTCAAAAATCTATCACAGCTAGCACAAAAGTTTAACATCGATATTATCTGGGATACCCCCTCAATATTCACTCAGGACAAAATGATCGTCAGTGTTACCGGTGACGAGGAAAATCTCAGACAAATCAGAGAGTTATTCAACACGATTGGAAACGTTACAAAAACGAGTTTTGTAAAATCACTTTACACTGAACAGAGTCTCTTATCCTGCTTAACTGATAAACAAAAAGAAATACTTGTCGCCGCGAAAAAAACGGATATTACACGTATCCAAGAAGGATTAACACCCAAGAGCTATCAGAGAAAATTGGGTTAAGCAAACCAACAGTTGTCCAGCATCTACGAAAAGCTGAAGTACGCATACTTTCAAATCTGCTAGCAGGATATTAAAAAGCTAAAAAAACAACATCGACTATCTACCACCCAACAGCAAAAAAGATCAGACCAACAGCAAGCGCAAATACAAGGTTAAAGATTTTTATCAGAATGGAATCCTTAATAGTATACGAAAGTAACGGGAGCATCCCATGGCCATCCTGTGAAATAGAACTAGTCAACAATACAGAAAAAGGAACCATCCCGGATGCATACATCATAACAAAAACCATA
>CAZRMY010000179.1:0-2893 GCA_964601295.1 uncultured Thermoplasmatales archaeon
GTTTATATGTGCACAAAATGTACCTATAAACATCCAAATAAAGAAATTATGATGACCGATAAACAAAAAATAAAAATGCTCTACGATTTTGCAATAATTCTGCATGACAGAGGACTTGCTCTTGACCCGGATAGGTGGGATTATGAAAAAATAGCATGGGAATTTATTAAAAAATTAAAATTTATGATGACAAAGGAATTTAACGATCTTGTTTTCGTCTTCACCGAAAATTTGGCCTGCGAGCGTTGTGAATTTTATCGTAAGCACGACAAGACATGTATAAATTTTTGCGAACGCTGCAATGTCACCGGATTTTTTATGAAAAAAGAGCGAATAACAAAACTTGTCAGGGATTTCATGCCTTTGGGTATACGATCAGATCGGGCTAAAACTACGTTTATCAACCCATTCATAAGTTCCCGGGCGAGGGAGATCTGCATCGAAGAGATTAACAAGCAGATTGTTAATAACTTTCCCTTGACAACGGGCGAATAATTTATTATATTTGTGATATGAAAAGAGAAATAAAGTTTAGAGCGTGGGACACAGCAAAACATAAAATGATTGGTCGTGTTGCCATATTAGGCATATCGGAAAACTTCATTACTGCATTCGGAACGGATTATCTGCATAATTCAAAAGAGTGGCATTATGATGATGATTATTCTGATGATTTTGAATTGATGCAATTCACCGGACTAACCGACAAAAACGGTAAAGATATTTATGAGGGGGATATAGTATCGTTTCATTACTTTTTTTTAGGAGGTGGAGAAGAAGGTGTATGGGAATCTGAACACGAATTGCAAGGGGTAATGACTTGGGGTTTGTATGGATGGGCTGTGGATGCAATTAAGGGTCAACATTGGCAATCATACACCGGATATGATGCCGGCGAGGGTAGTGGCAATATTGTTGATCTACAAATAATGAATGAATCATCTATACACTCAGAGTCTTTTGAAGTTATAGGAAACGTCTATGAAAACCCGGAACTATTATGAACGAAAAAGAATACAACGAACTAAAGGCAAAACTTATAAAACTGCTCGGCACGATTAAGCCCGATTTGATCGAGAAAGAAAAAGAACTGCCATTGATAAAAGTCTACATGGTCAGGGGCTTAAAAGTGTACCTATTTGGTGGGGAAGTGAAGGTGCTGGATACCTGGAGCGACTACGAGGAAGTCAAGGCTCCGATTGTTTTGGAAGCGATTATTAAACATTTGACAAATGCATAAACATCATCTAACCGGCGGGGTAATGCATTGGCTGAAACGTATTTTCAGCCCATTGGAGCAGGACGAGGGGCGTTCGATTCGCCCGGATGATGTTTTTGATATTAAAATAACTGAATTTGATGATATCCAAAAATTATACCAGGCAAGAATTAAAGAGCTTGAGGCGGATAATGCACGGCTGCGTGTTTTATTGCTTTTGAAAAAAATGAACAATAAATATAATGATGCGGTATGGATAGATACTTAAAACAGATACTTGCGTTTCAGTGCCAGGTCGTAGGTGTTGACCCGGAAAAGGTTGATTTTGTGCAAAAGGATTGGTTCATGCACAATGCCTGGAACGATGAGCAGCGCAAGGAGTTTGATAGCCTGGTTACGGACTATCTAAAGAAAAACAGCAAAGCCCGTCAGGCATTAATGACTTTTCCGAGGGTCGGGAATATAGCCAAATGGTTGCAACAATGGCACTTTCAATATGGCTGGAAAGATGTGGTACACGGTTAAATATAAACTCGGCAAGCAGACATTTAGAACACGGGTGTATGCGGAAAACCCCGCAACAGCCGAATACCTCATCCGGGGGCAGATTAAGATTGTTAGCATTGAGCCGGATGATTACGGGTTTTTTGAATCGTTAAAAAGCATAATCAAATGAAAGAAATAATTGAAATATATCCGGTAGGCTCAGAGGTATATGCCATTTCGGATTATCTGAAAGACGGTAAGTCGACTCATCATGTGGCTATCTTCCCGGCTATCGTTACGGATGTGTGGGTGAGTGATGATATTACTTATTCCCTAAGCACTCCGGCGGGTGCAGAGTGGGGTGATGTTGTCAATGAGAAGGATGTGAGTGATGATTTTTATTATTTGGTTGAGAAGATGAAGGTAATTTGGAGAAAGAATGCAAACACTTTTTAATTATGAGCGCAACAAAAAAACAGGTCGGAGGCGACCATTACAAAAAAATGAAAATCCAGCCGGAGACATTCATCTACGAAAATGGTATAGGTTGGCACGAGGGAACGGCGATCAAATACCTTTGCCGATGGCGTGATAAGGGCGGTGTGGATGATCTGGATAAGGCTATTCATATCATTGAATTGTTGAAGGAGAAACAGCCGAGGCCAATACACTTTACAAATGGCGAACGGGTTGTCATACACTCTCCCGGTGATCGCAATCATGGGGAGTGTGGCGTGGTGACTTCAAATACCAAACATTCAAACCCTTTATATATTGTCAAAATAGATGATGGGAGTGAACATGTGTTTGCTCATTACGAGTTGGAAAAGCAGCCAGACAATGAAATTAAGGTTGGTGACGGTGTGCGACATGCGGATGATAATGATTCAGAGGGTGAAATCACACAAGTAGCACATAGCTGGGAGGGAGAACCTGCATGTAAGATTGAATGGGATAGTGGTGAAATAAGTTGGTCGCTTGCTAAAGATTTAAAGAAGATATGAACGCAGCACAAAAACAGGCAGTGGTTCAGGAATTCGAGGAATATGTAAAAAACTTATTTCCTCATTACAAAGTTTCCGGCACTGCTCCGCTTTACAAGGAGGTTCTATTTTCCGAGTTAATGGACACAACAAGGAAGTTCAAGGCTGATTATTCGTTCTTTCACCCTGAGTATGGTGTTGATGT
>CAZRMY010000180.1:0-2876 GCA_964601295.1 uncultured Thermoplasmatales archaeon
GAGTTGGTAGGTGCTGCTGGTCTCATGGCTACCATCTGTTGCGTTTACCCGCCAGAAGTATCGTGTTCCTGGTTGTGACATGCTTGTGGGGGTGCAGAAATAGTAACCGCTTTCAACGGAGGTGAAGGTTTGTATGTTCTGCCAGGTTCCTGATGCATTGGTACTAAATGTGATATCTATGAGCTCTCCTTGGAAATCTTCAATATTGATAGAGAGGGTTGGGTTTATTGGGATGCCCACTGAGCCATTTTCTGGGAGTGGGTTGTATAATGCAGGTTCCTCGGAGAAGGTGAGTTCGTCACTGAGATTGATAAATGTGGAGGGTGCATGTTGGTTGTTGTATGTGGTGGTGATCCATTCGCTGCTGCGATCTGTGTAGGAGACGCGTACTTCGTCAATTTTGCCATTGATGTAATTTGAAGGTGATCCGATATAGGTACGTGAACCAATGTGAAATGTGTCGGCGCTTGATCCTGCTTGACTGTAGGAAATGGTACTGGTTTCCACGCCGTTTACGTAAAACCGGGCGGTGGTTTGATCTCCGGTGAGCACGAGATGTACCCATTCACCGGGGAGTACGCCGCAGAGGTCAGTTGTTGATGAGTAGCTGTTTCCTATGCCATAGAAAAACGCGTTTTCATCGTATCCTACGTAAAATCGATGATCAGCAGCATCATTGCATCCCATAGTCATGTCGTCTCCTTCTAATGGGAACACTGCAAAGTTTATCCAGGCTTCCAAGGTCCGTCTACTTTCACTTGGATAAATACCTGTATCAATGGTACCTGAACTGCCATCAAACTGGAGTGCACTGTTAACCACACCTTTAGTATCATATGTAATACCCCCTGTAGGGGTGCCATCGTTATTGTTGTTGGTTGAATCAAAAAGAGTACCGGAGGTTTCACTGAGATGCCAAACACCAGTGTACTGGCTATCCCAGGTGTTTTCACTGTTTTGTTGACTTGGTGCTGAGGGGTTACCATAATACATGTAAATAACGGTGTCTTCGGTGCTTGACAAGGTTGGTACTTGGATCCATGCAATAAGCTCACCGGTAGTGGGGTGGTATCGTTCTATTTCGTGATTGAGTTTACCGCCTATTTCATCGGTGAATATAATGTCTGCTCCATTTGTTTGTGCCTTTGATGCTAAATCTGAATCTGAGGAAAGATGTATAAGAACAGGAAAATTGGTAAGATGAGCTGCTACTTGTGTGTGATCTATGGTGATTTTTTTTTTGTAGGGCCAGGTGGTGTTCCACCAGGTGGCTGGTTCTGTGGTAAAATGGTACGTTTTATTTGCCCAGTACGTCCCATCAGTGACATGTATATCCCAGGCGTATTGTGTTCCTTTTTGTATATTGCTCACAGGCAGGCTGTATGTGCCTGTGGTGACGTCGTTGACTGTGTCTGAGCCGATATCTGGGGTTGTGGTGATGGTGTAATTCATGGTAGCGGTATGTGTCAGGGTGAATTGTAATTGGGTGAGTGTGTCAGGTATATTACTGGCTCCATCGATAGGAGTGGGGTTGGATATTATAGGGGCGATAGGGGTTTCTTCACTGTAGATCTCGTAGAAGTCTGCAGGATTGTGTTGGTTGGCATAGGATGTTTGTATCCAGTCTGCTGAGCGAGCGATGTTTGATAGGCGTACTTCATCGATTATCCCGGCGAATTCTCGTGATCCCGTGGAGCGATCGCTAATATATGCGCTTTCTGCTGGCCAGTTGGGTGCCGAGATGGTTTGTGAGGTTGGTGTACCGCCATTTTTGTAAAGACGTGCGGTTGTGCCATCATAAGTCGCGACTACATAGTACCAGGTGTTCAGTGTGCAACTGGTTGATCCTGCGCTGGCTCCGTTGATGTACAGTTGAAGGGCATCACCGGTTGATGTTAATTGCAGGAGGGCCCCATTGTTGTCATTCCATTGTGAGATAAAGTATCGTGCACCGGTTTCGGGATATATCCATGCTCCTAAGGTGAAGGTGGTTTCTGAGCTGTAGACTTGGGGGAGTGTGAGGTAATCGGTGGTACCGTCAAAGTAGTCTGCGCCATCAATGTGTCCTTGGGTATTTTGGTTGATGGTTCCGTGTGGTGTGCCATCATGGTTGTTTTGTGTGGAGTCGTAATGGGTGCCCGTGGTTTCATGTAAATGATGCACTGCAAGATAATTTGTATCCCAGGTTGCGGTGATTTGTTGTTGATTGGAAGCACCGGGATTGCCATAGTACAGATAAATGGTGGTATTAGTGGTGCTTGATACTGAGGGTATGTTGACCCATGCTATTAGTACCCCGGATGTTTGATTAAAGTATTCGATTTCATGGTTGAGTTGGGTGCCAAGATCATCAGTGAAAGCGAGGTCATTGCCGTTGCTTTGTGTTTTTGTTTGAAGATCGGTGTCCGCGGTGATTGTGATTAACACTGGGAAGTTGATTAGTGATGATGGTATTTGTGTATGGTTGATGGTGATTTGTTTTCTATATTGCCAGTCGGGATGCCACCATGGATCACTGGTTTTGGTGGGCGAGGGCGGGTAGTATTTTGGTGTGATCTGTTTTGGTGTTTCATGATGGTTGTTAATGTAATTTTTGATTGTTTGTATGGTTTGTTGTGCCTGTTGTGTGGTTGGTGTTAACGCGGTGGTGAGTGGAGTGAGTGCTCCAGTTATGAAAATGAGGCAGGTGAGGAGCGCGGCTGCTTTTTTTATAGAGTGTAGTCTACTTATTTTTAGGTGTGATATCATAAATTATTCCTCTATGTTGTTGTTTTTTTGACCTCCCCCTGAACAATTTTTTTGAGGTCGTAGTGTTGTGTTGTAAGGAGATGATACTTAAAAATATTTCTGTATATAATAATGGTTATATATTATGA
>CAZRMY010000181.1:0-2392 GCA_964601295.1 uncultured Thermoplasmatales archaeon
CTAGAGACTAGTCTAACCTATATTCAAAATGCAAAAGACAATTTTGAAATGAAAAACAACAATCTTGTTATATTTTGCTCTTACACTGCTATGTTTCATTCTGCAAGATCATTACTATTCAGAGATGGGATAAAAGAAAGAAGTCATCTTTGTATAGTATCTTATATTCGAGAGACCTATCCAAAATTAAGAAGTCTTTCAAATCAACTCGATGCATATCGAAGAAATCGACATAACACATTATATGCATTAGATTTTCTTATTTCTGATTATGAAGCACAACAAGCTATAGAAGATGCTGAACAATTTTACAAACAAATAGAAAAAATTATTGATGAAAAGTAGATATTTATAACTTCATCATTTTCTTAATTTTTTCAAAAGAATGAATTTTACCTACTTTGTATTCAGCCCGAGATTGAGAAATTTCTTTTTTTGTTTGTTCACTGAGTTTTAATTTATTTTCATCTAATTTGTATCTCTTTCTAAAATTAGTGACTTTAATATTTTTTTCTTCCATGACAGAAGCATCATAGAAGAAAAAAGAGAATAGAGAAGGGAACAAGAACAGGAAGAAAAGGACCTTAAATCAGCGAATCAACCTTGGAGCGGAGCTTCTTCAGTAAACACCGTCCAATACGTCACGTTCTTATATCAGTAACATTATTAGATATACTCCCGAGTGAATTTGATATGTTAACCTCAGAAAAAATCCTTGAATTGATACATGAACACCAAAGTGAAATTAAAAAATACGGTGTAAAAAAAATTGGTTTATTTGGCTCATATTTGAGAAACAAACAAAAAAAAGATAGTGATATCGATATCCTCATTGAATTCAAAAAGGGTAAAAAAACATTTGATAATTACATGGACTTAAAATTTTTCCTAGAAGAGCTTTTTCATCGTGATGTAGATCTTGTAATAAAAGAAGCGTTACGTGTCGAGCTTAAACCCAATATATTACGAGCTGTAAGATATGCGACGTGATTACAAATCATATTTACACGATATTCTCGAGGCGATAGACAGAATTGAAAGATATACTGAAAAATTATCTATGGATGATTTTTCTGAAAGTAATCTTTATCAAGATGCCGTGGTAAGAAATCTTGAAATAATTGGTGAAGCAGTAAAGCATATTCCGGATTACTTGAGAGATAAATATAATGATATTGAATGGAAAAAGATTGCGGTTTAAGGGATATATTGGCCCATATGTATTTTGGAATAGATATTGAGATTGTATGGGACGTAGTTCAAAATAAAATCCCAGAACTAAAAGAGCAAGTACGCCTTATTTTATCAAAATCAAAAAAGGATAGAGCATAATACGATAGGTCAAGCGCTAGTAGATTTTTTGTGCTAGAGTTTTATGAAAGAAAAAAGACTAAATCAGCGAATCAACCTTGGAGCGGAGCTTCTTCATTAGGAGTTCATCGACCTTGTCCTCGACACTGATCTCGGGATGTGCACGAGTGCGTTGTAATTCCTGGGCAATCAAGGTTTGTAAGGAGGTTCCGGTGGATAGTACGGGCTCTTCAGCAGGTGCTGGTGGCTCTTCAGCAGGTTCTTGGAACAGTTTTCCTTTCAGATAGTAGTCGGTAAGATCCTGGTAGTGTGCCTTCTTGCCGTGTGGCTTGTGCGCTTTTTTGTGGGGATGATGGTGCTTCTGACGAGATGGTGGATGAGATGGCGATAAAAAGGTGGGGTACAGATGATGCTCAAGGAGAAACAGCGAGATCGTCACCCGATAGTACACCCCCAGGGCCACAAGCACAGCACCGAGTACACCGACGACAAACATCCAAACCGGGAAGGTCAGGGTTGCTTCTTGTTCTGCTTCATAGGGACTGACGGCGTGTGTCTCGGTGTTATAATAATAGTCCCACCGTCCGTCGTCGTCCTCATCAATTAAAAATACCTGCTCATCTACTTGCTGGACATCAATCAGTTGCAGGGTTTCGGGATTAAAGAACAGATAGGAGCTGCCGTTGATCTCGAGCAGGAAATACGTCTCATTTTCAAGAGTGATGGGGTACATCGCAGTCATATTCATGCTGTCATTGAAGGGAGTTTTAGGATCGTCATCAATCCCTCGGCCGCCATGTCCACTGGCTGAGGTGTTGGCCGGTGGTTCTTTACTGTCTTTACTCTCTGACGTGCCATGACCAGGTGGATCAACGGCAAGAATAGTGGCATTGGTCGTTGCCACATCGGTGGCATCATCCTCATCGGTTACCGTCAGGGTAATAGTATACACCCCTGGCGCTGCATAGATGTGGGTTGCATGCATCCCTGTCGCTGTTTGGTTATCGCCAAAGTCCCAGACATAGGAAAGCTCGCCTTCCTCATCAGAACTGCCTGATCCGTTGACGGTGAGATTAAGCCC
>CAZRMY010000181.1:2402-2842 GCA_964601295.1 uncultured Thermoplasmatales archaeon
CCACCAGCATCAGCAACAGGCGGCGTATTTGATGGTGGAGGGGGCGGTGCTCCTCCTGGTGGGGGCGGACCTGGTGGACTGGGTGCTGACGCGGTGGTAAAGGAATACGTGGCGTTGGTCCACGTCATGCTTCCTTCATCATACGCACTCACGGTCCAAGCATAGGTGGTACTGTACTGCAGTCCTGTAATGCTGCAGGATTTGCTGCCGTTGCTTGCCGATGAGCCGGTATTCGAGCCCACGTCCGGACTGGTGGTAATACTCCAGTCAAAGGCATCGCCCTCTGCATCGGTAATCGTAATACTGACTGAAGAACGGGTTATCGGAATGGATGAGGAGCCATTAGCAGGAGACGGCGAAGAGAAGGCAGGCGCGGTATTCACCGGCATGCTTGTCGTAGTAAAGCGATACCACCATGACCGGGCATCATAGCCATCACT
>CAZRMY010000182.1:0-2821 GCA_964601295.1 uncultured Thermoplasmatales archaeon
CTTCTATTGGCTCTGGCACAGAAAACACCACAGACGAACTCCAATCCCTCTCCTTCACCTCCCCAAACCTTAGTATTTCAGACGGTAATAGCGTGAGCTTGCCGTTTGAGGATTATTTGCCTTTGAGTGGTGGTATAATGGATAGTGTTATACATTTTAATCATACTTATATTGGAGATAGTGTTGTTTATGGATTAGTGTGGGATGGAAGTAAATATGTAGGAGAGTTAGTGCCAGTTGTTGATAATTTAGTTGATAATGTCGTTAATAAAATTACAACAAATTTTAGTAATAAGATTGTATTATTTGGTAACAGTTTAGTTGCGAATAACAAAGCATATACATCAGGAAGCAGCATTGTTTATGATTCAAAAGCATTTTTTATATGGGCTAATGTTTTTTTAAATCAATCCTTAGACATTGTTTATAATGCAGGAATAGGGGGCAACACAAGCTCTGACATGCTAAGTAGAATAGGGACTGATGTTTTAAGTTACGAGCCTGATTTTTGTTATATCCCGCTAACAACCAATGACCTGAATCAGTTAGAAGATGATTTTGATAATATTGTGTCAAGGTATGTTCGCATGTTTGATACATTACAAATGAATGGAATAAAAGTAATTGCAGCAACAATGACATCTTCTGAATATTTTTTCAATGAAGGAGATACAGTCAAAAAACAAGAAGTTTTTTATAAATTAAATAATTGGATAAAAGAATACTCCTTGGAAAATGATATATTATTAGTTGATGTTGCGTCAGTAATGGTTGACCCAAACACGGGGATGCCTAAAAATGGTTGGACAGATGGGACGCATCCAAACGGAATCGCAGCTATAAGAATGGGGAAGGTTATAGCAAACACTATAGAGCCGTTTATTAAAAAAGTAAATATGTTACCACACTCGAATCAAGACCCAATAAATTTATTTAATAACGGAATGATGTTGGGAGATAACTCTGGCTTAGCAGACGGGTTTTCGTTTTTTTTATCCACCGGGGCTGCGGGCACTGCGAGTAAAGTTTCAAGAACCGATGACTATGGAGGGGAGTGGCAAAAAATAGAAATGACAACAAGGGGAGATGATATTTGTGATTTCATAACTGGATCTTATGAGCATTCATTATCTGTTGGGGATTCGATTCAGCTTTACATAGAATGTAAAGTAGAAAATGCGAGTGATTTACAGGGAGTTTATGCAAAATTATTTTTACAAGATGCGTCTTATGCTGAGACAAAAAGAGCTTATGCCATGTTTCATGGGATTTCGGATTTAGATTTAGATTACAATTTTAGTGGAGTATTGAAAACGCCTCCTTTAGTTGTTGGTGAGGGGGATATAAGAATGCGGTTTAGTATGCAATTTAATGGCGTTGGGGATTTTTATTTTGGTAGGCATCTAGTGAAAGTTATTAACAACACAAATTAAAGATATGAAAAAGATATTACAGATAATTAGTGTATTACTGTTTTTTAGCCTAAACGGTTTCTCAGCTACGTATTATGTTAGTAATACAGGCAGCGACAGCAACGATGGACTAAGTACATCTACCTCTTGGCAAACCGTGGGCAAGGTTCAAACAGAAATGAACGCAGGTACTTTCACCTCCGGGGATATTATAGCATTCAACCGAGGTGATGTATTCAGGGGCAGTTTAACAATAAACACCGCAGGTTTAACAATCGGAGCATACGGCACGGGTGATAAGCCTATTATTAAAGGCAGTAAGGTGTTAGGTACATTCACCCAAAACGGTGATATATGGAGCATTACAGATAGCGACCTTCCAAACAATGAAAACTACCTTGCCGGAATATTCATCAATGGTGCATGGTATCGGTTAGGCCGTTATCCTGATGCCGGGTTCCTGTACTTCGACAGCTATTCAGGCAGTACACAAATAACCGATAATGATGTATCATTCAGTTCAGGGTATTGGGCAGGTGGTGAGGCCGTCACACGTACAATGAATTACATTTATGATAGGCTTACTATTTCATCAAACTCAGGGGGTACGTTTAATTTTAGTGAATCGGCTACGTATAATTTTGGTACGCAGGGAAATGACAACAATGGGTATTTCATTCAAAATCATGATAACACATTAACAACTAATGGAGAGTGGAATTATACTTCTGGTAGTGATTTGTTAAAGGTATATTACACATCAAATTTAAACAATCAGACAGTTGAAATGCCTAGGTATTCAACGGCCTTTACAATCACGGCTTCAAATACTACAGTAAAGGATTTGAATGTAAGAGAATATGAGTATTCAATCTTTCAGCCTAGCTCAGTTACAGGACTTGTTATTGATAACATCACAGCCGGGTATGCGAATTATTTCTTTATCGAAACCGGAACCGGAAGTGCATCAATTCTTAATAGTGACATAAGCAATATATTCTCACAAGGTATTGTAGCTACAGGTTATAATATGACAATTAGAGAAAATACACTCACAAATATAGGTGCTGTAGCCGGACTGGATGATGGAGGTTTTGGTTACAGGGGTATTTATACCCAAAATTCAGGATACACACAGGTTATTCAAAAGAATAAACTAACTAACATAGGCTATTTAGGAATAGCATTTTATTATACCGATGCTTATATTGATTCAAACATCATTGATGGATTCAATACAGTGTTGAATGACGGAGGTGCAATCTATTGTTACAAGTCAATTGCCACCGGAAGGATAAGTCATAATATAATTAAGAATGGTGGCAACCCCGATGATGGTGGGGCATGGCATCCAGCAGTAGGATTGTATCAGGACAATCTTAGTGGTGGGTATATCTGGGAAAATAACA
>CAZRMY010000183.1:0-2662 GCA_964601295.1 uncultured Thermoplasmatales archaeon
GTAGTGTTTAGGTTTTGTTGGATTTCACTGAGTGGTACCGTTCGTTTTATTGGGTTTTTAATCTCAAGGATAAACGGGCGACCGTTACCCAGCATACGTACATCTATATCCTCGCGACCGCTGCCGTGAAGTACTGCCTCTGTACCCTGTGTTTCTTTAATAAATAGTTCACCGATTAGTTCTTCTATACTGGAATCATATAGTGTACCGGTGTAGTTACAGTGTCGGCATCCTTTTCCGAGACATGTTTTACAGTACCATCGTGTCTGGGGTATATCCCGTCGGTATTTATTGTATCGACCGTAAATATAAAGTGATTTTATCTGTAATTGTATATGATCAAATTGAGTGTCAAGGATAACCATTACATCCGGGTCGGAGAAATCCACTAGTTTATGAAGTGTTTGTTCAAGGTTTTTTCCAACCTCTCGGTTTATCTCGTTTTTTATTGACTCAGCTGTAGTAATCGCGTTGGTCTCCTGGAGGATGCTTTCACGATTAAGGATATTTTCATCAATTTTTGAGCCGATAAGAAATGTGGCGAATTCATAGGGTTTTAACGCATGAGTTACTAGTGATATAAAATGCGGAATTTCAGCGATAAGCCCCTGACAGAGAAAACAGGAGTCAACGGGTGTTTCAGGTTGTTTTAACAAAAAAAATAGCTTTTTTCCTCGAGTTTTATTTCCCATACCTGTAGCTATCTGTGCAAATTGTCTACCAAGGCAGCGAGCGCATAAATCATACTTGTTAATCAAGGTCTCTGCCTGGTTTTTGATTAGTGGATCTGATAGCTGCGATGTCATGGTGTGACATCCTGGTATAGCTAGTATATTAATAATGTATCGGATGCAGCAGGTAAAACAGTTATTATAGGATATTTTTAAGAAGATATATTGTACACAAAAATATTTATATTTACTCCGTCAACAGTACTACTTGGATGATCTGCGACAAATGTAGGAAACGATAGGGTATTATCGGTAAAAATTACTGGAGTGCACAGCGTGGACGGTGCACCGAATGTGTGACACAATCTAACCCGTCCCTGCTACATCCATAACTTATACACAACTAAAGCGAGCAATACCCCGAAAACCACAGGTAAAGCCCACAAGGATTGATTAACACCTGCAGCATAACCAAGTGACCCGATAAAAGCAAGAAATACCACTAACGTTATTAAATCCCGATATTTCACTAAATCCTCACCATCAACTGATATCACGTACTCTTTTATTAAAACATTGGCTGTGTTATAGTACCTGCACGATGTTAACAACCTTTTTAATTAAAGAGGTGTTACCTCTCACTTCAACAACAAGGAGGCTTTTAAAGTATGGTTGAAATAACTCCATTTAAAGGCATACAGTATAATCCAAAAAAAATACAAAATCTCGATACGGTGATGTCACCCCCATATGATATTATTTCAGCTGAGTTACAAGAACAGTTATATGAAAAACACAACCATAACTTTGTTAGACTTATCCTTGGAAAAAAACAGGAAACTGACACTGATACCGACAACCGGTACACCCGAGCACAACAGTTTTTAAAATCATGGCTGAATAAAAATATTTTAATCCAATCTAAAGAGCACAGTATATACCCCTACAAAATCAAATATACGCAGGACGGTAAACAACACACAATGACCGGGTTTTTCGCGCTCCTAAAAATAGACCCAACATATACATTAGTGAAAGCACATGAACGAACGCTTTCAAAACCCAAAGCTGATCGATTAAATCTTATGCGAGCATGTCGCGCTAATTTAGAACCAATACAATTGTTGTACATCGACCCTGACGATAGCATACGAAAAAACATAGAAAAAAATCTTGATACACCAAAGCTATCCGTTACCGGATATGATGGATTCACCCATACACTCTGGCAACTTTCGAACCCCCAGATCATTTCATCAATAACCGCACAGCTGGAAAATGACGTGGTATTCATCGCAGATGGACATCATCGATATCAAACCGCAATAAACTATGCAGAAGAACAACAAAAAAAGACACACAACCCTGACCCAGATGCCCCGTATAACTACCGCATGGTCATCCTAGTCAACATGTTTGACCCTGGGTTAGAAATTCTTCCCACACATCGACTTATCAGGCTAACCAATTTTGACATATCTACATTTCTCAAACAAATACAAGAAACCTTCAACGTGAAAACACTCCCACTATCCAACATCCCTACCAATAAATACGCCGAACGTGGAGACAAAATAACACAAGCAATTAAACCAAAAGCAAATGCACAACACCACCGCTTCGCATTATACCATGATAACACCTGCTATATTTTAACCCCCAAAGACGAACACATTATGGATAACATCAGTGAAAAACATTCAAAAACCTGGCGCACCCTCGATGTGTCCATACTCCACAAAGCACTACTTGAACAGTACCTTAACATCACTCAACAAAACCTCGAAGATCATGTAACCTATACACGCGAAAACCCTGAGGCAATAAAACAAGTAGCCACTAACAAATGCACTTTTTCCATCATAATGAATGCCACAAAAATAGAAGAACTCAAAGCAATCGCAGATGCCGGAGAACATATGCCACAAAAATCAACATATTTTCTCCCAAAAATGTTATCTGGATTAGTACTGTACAAAATGGACTAACAC
>CAZRMY010000184.1:0-2654 GCA_964601295.1 uncultured Thermoplasmatales archaeon
GGTGTTGAAGTTGGTAAAGAAGTAATTAAACATCGTGCTTATGGTCAGAAAATAACTAGTATACTTGGTGGTAAAGCAACTCATCCAGTATGTGGTCTTCCAGGTGGCATTTCTAAAGGTCTTGATAAAGATGAAGTAAAAGATATTAAAAAAATGATTGAGTCCTGTATTGATTTTGCTAAATTTAGTCTTAAGCTTTTTGATGATATAGTATTGAAAAACAAGGATTATGTAAATCTTATTACTAGCGATCCTTATCAGCTTAACACGTATAATATGGGGCTTGTTGATAAGAATAATAAAGTTAATTTTTATGATGGAAAAATACGAGTTACTGATCAGAAAGCAGAAGAGCATTCTAAGTTTGAAGTAAAAGAATATTACAATCGTATTCGTGAACATGTAGAAGAATGGAGTTACATGAAATTTCCTTATCTTAAAGACATTGGGTGGAATGGGCTATCTGATGGTCCTAAAAGTGGTATATATCGTGTCGGGCCATTGGGTCGTCTAAATGCAGCTGAGGGTATGGCAACACCACAGGCTGATAAGGAATACAAGCGTATGTTTGAAACCCTTGGTGGTCGTCCTGTGAATTCCACTCTTGCTTTTCATTGGGCTCGTCTTATTGAGCTTTTATATGCTACAGAACGTGCTTATGAGTTAATTAAGGATTCTGAGATTACATCTAAAAAAATCCGTAACTCTGTGGGTGAACCTGGTGAAGGTTTTGGAGTTGTTGAGGCTGCTCGTGGTACTCTTATTCATCATTATAAACTCACAGAAAATGGTCTTGTTGATAAAGCAAATTTGATTGTTGCAACTACTAATAATGCTGGTGCTATTACTATGAGTGTTCGTGATGCTGCAAAAGGTGTTATTTCAAATGGAAAAATCGATGATGGAATTTTAAACAAGGTTGAAATGGCTTTTCGTGCATATGATCCATGTTTTGCATGTGCCACACATACTCTTCCGGGTGGTATGCCACTGCAGGTTGATGTTTATAATTCTGATAAAAAAATTGTTAAAACTATTAAACAGAGGTGAAAAAAAATATGGTTGGTTTGAAGAAAAAAACTATTGTCCTTGGCGTGGGTAATCCTATTCTTAGTGATGATGGTGTAGGAATTCATGTTGTTGACGAGCTTAAGAAGAAAAATTTTGATATCCCGGGTATAACGGTTGATAGTGCGTTTACTGGTGGTATGAATCTTCTTGATATGATCGTTGATCATGATCGTGCTATTATTGTTGATGCTGTTAAGATGAAAGGGAAAAAACCTGGTGATGTGGGTGTTTATCCTCTTGGTGAGATGTCAGCGTTTCATACAGGTAATCCTCATGATGTATCCCTGCCTCAGGCTATTGAGATGGCTAAGCGTCTTGGTGATAAAAGGATTCCTGAGGATATCAAAATTGTTGGTATAAACCTGGGAGAGCTTCCTAATGAGTTTAGTGAGTGCCTGAGTCCTGAAATTGCAGATTCTATACCTAAAGCAGTTAAAGCTGTTGAGGCGGAGGTTGAACGAGAATGAGTGAGTATGAACCTAATATTATTGGTTTTCTTTGTAACTGGTGTAGCTATGCAGGTGCAGATTTGGCAGGGACCAGTCGTATAAAATATCCTGCTAATATCAAGAGTATACGTGTTATGTGTAGTGGCCGGGTTGATTCAGTTCTTGTGCTTGAAGCATTAAAAAAAGGTGCTGATGGTGTACTTATCGCTGGTTGTCATCCTGGTGATTGTCATTATCAATCTGGTAATTATAAAACTAATCGTCGTATTAAACTTTTAAAGAAGCATCTGTCTGAGATGGGTATTGAACCAGAGCGTGTGCGTTTTGAATATGTTTCTGCATCTGAAGGTCAGAAATTTGCAAGGGTTGTCACTGAGTTTGTTGATACTCTTAAAAAATATGATGCTGAGATCAGTGCGTTTAGCACACATGGTAACCCTGTACATCCCAATAAGGAGAAAGCAAATGCTTATAATGAAGATTTTAAAAATTCTATCCTGCTTGCAGAAAAACTAGGTGTACCTCGTGTAATGAATTTTTCTGGTTGCCCAGGAGATTGTCCACAATCGCAGTATCCAAATTGGGTCGCACAACCATGGCCAGACGATTTTTTAACTGTTCTTAAATACCAGTGGGAAGATGTTCTGTTTCCTTTTTGGGAAAAATGGGCTAAATTTGCAAAAGATCATGGGGTTAAAATTTGCATAGAGCCACACCCAGGCTTTAATGTTTATAATCCGGAAACGATGCTTAAGTTAAGAAATGAAATTGGGGAAGTTATTGGTTGCAATTTTGATCCAAGTCATTTTTTCTGGCAAGGTATAGATCCTGTCGCAGCGATAAGAAAGCTAGGTCCTGCAATTTACAATTTTCATGCTAAGGATTCTAGTGAAGATATTAGGAATATATCTATAAACGGAAGAATAGACACAAAGCCTTATACTGATGAAATAAACCGCTCATGGTTTTTTAGGGTCTTAGGATATGGACATGATAGTTTAATATGGAATGATATTATTAGCAATCTTATTATGGTTGGATATGATGATGTTCTTAGCATAGAACACGAGGACTCACTTATGAGCGCACAGGAAGGTTTTGAAAAAGCTGTCAAATTCTTAAAAAGCATTATGG
>CAZRMY010000185.1:0-2605 GCA_964601295.1 uncultured Thermoplasmatales archaeon
AACAATTGAAAACACAACTTACTATCGAGATTGGTTGAAAACTGCAAAAGTTTTGCATATAATTAGATTGAACTTTACATCATATCCCATGTTAAGATAGGGTTTTTAACGGCCTGTGCTTCATCCACACGAGACACCGGCATATGATATGGAGCACCCTTCGTAACAGCAGCATCTTCATCAGCTATCGATATCAAAATATCAATATAGCGATCCAACGCATCTTTTGACTCAGACTCAGTTGGCTCAATCATCAATGCTTCTTTTACAATCAATGGAAAATAAACCGTAGGTGGATGCACGCCAAAATCTAATAACCGCTTAGCAACATCCATAGCTCGAACCCCTTTCTTCTGCAAAAGTCTCTCACAGCTAATCACAAACTCATGTTTACGTAATGATTTAAAGGGCGCCGTAAACCACGGAGATTTGGTCAACTTTTCTTTCATATAGTTTGCATTTAAAACAGCGATTTCAGATGCCTCAGTCAACCCATCTCCGCCCATCAACAGGATATATGCATATGCTCTCAGCAACACTTCAAAATTACCATAAAAACCACGGACCTTCCCAATGGATTGAGCATAATTATAATTTAAAAAATACTCAGCGTTTTTTTTACAGATCCGCGGGACAGGTAAAAAGGATTCTAAAGATGTTTTTACGCCAATAGGGCCACCACCGGGTCCACCACCACCGTGTGGCGTTGAAAATGTTTTATGTAAATTTAAATGAACAATGTCAAATCCCATATCTCCCGGGCGGGATTTCCCCATTATGGCGTTCATATTTGCTCCATCATAGTAGAGTAATGCTCCTGTATCGTGCACCATTTGCGCTATCTCTGTGATATCTGATTCAAAAATACCAAGTGTGTTAGGATTAGTAAGCATAAAACATGCAGTATGGTGGGATACTGTTTTCTCGAGTGTAGCCAAATCTACTGTACCCTCTTTATTAGAAGGTATCTCAACCACTTTATAACCGGCCATAGCAGCACTTGCAGGATTCGTGCCATGGGCAGTATCCGGTATAATCACTTCATCTCTATTCTCACCATTTGATTCATGATACGCGCGGGCCAATAACATCCCAAGAAATTCACCTTGTGCACCTGCAGCGGGTTGTAAAGTGAATGCGTCCATCCCGGTTAATTCAGCTAACATTTCTTCTAGGTTAAATAATATTTCAAGAGAACCCTGCGTCGTTGACGGATGCTGATAGGGGTGCAGGTTACGAAATAAATCCCAGTTACATATTTCATCACCGATTTTTGGATTATATTTCATGGTGCATGAACCTAGCGGGTAGGTACCGGTATCAACACCATAATTCATGTGACTTAAATGTAAAAAATGCCGCATCAACAGGGGTTCTTCAACTGTTGGAATACCCAGTGGCCGTGTCCTACTTAAACTACGTGGAATATTTTTGACTTTTGGGGGTTGTTTCTTTGTTTCTCTGTCAAGCTCGCGTATTAACGGTTCTTCAAAAACAGCGTTATGATACACTTTTATGCAGCCCCCTGCAATCCTTCCACTAGTTGGTTGATATCTTCATCTGTATGAATTTCCGTTATTCCAAATAATAAACAGTTTTTCAAATCGGGATACCAGTGTTCTAATGGTAATCCACCGTGAACCCCCTGTTCTAATAGGTGCTTATTTAGTCGGGGTATGTTTTTGTTAGATTCGATTACAAACTCGTTGAAATGATGACCGGTAAATCGAAGATTAAACCCTTCTAAGGCGGTGATTTTTTTTGCTAGCAGCTGGCCTTGTGATAAATTTGCTTCCGCTAGCTCTTCTAAGCCTTCATCGCCTAACCAGCAGAGGAACACACCTGCTGCTAGCGCGTTTAACCCTTCATTTGTACAAATATTGCTTGTTGCCCGGCCTCGTCTAATATGTTGCTCTCGTGTTTGCAAGGTCATACAAAATGCTTGTTTACCGTCTTTATCAGTGGTCATACCGATGATACGACCGGGTAGCTGCCGAAGGAATTTTTTTGTACAGGCAAAGATCCCCAAGCCTGATCCACCAAAAGACATATGGTTTCCCAACGCTCGTCCCTCAGCAATGACAACATCGGCAGCGTACTCTCCGGGGTTTTTAATTACTCCAAGGGAGAGCGGATCAACACCGGTCACAAAAATACTTTCGTTGGCGTGTACTATTTCTTCAATGGTATGTACATCATCTTCAAAGATGCCAAAAAAATTAGGATTTTCTATATAACATCCAGCGACCTCTTTTGTGCAGGTATCCTGTAATTCCTCTAGATCTATTTTTCCGGTTTTAGTATCGTAGGTGATTTCTTTGAGGGTAATGTTGTGACCGCGGGTGTAATTGGTGAGAACAGATTTTTTTTCCCATGAAATATTCTCAGGGATGAGAAAGGTGTGTTTTTTTGTGAGGCGAACACACATTAATGCTGCTTCGCCAAGGGCGGTCATACCATCATAGAGTGAAGCGTTTGCTATGTCCATTCCGGTTAATTTAGCGGTGATGCTTTGATATTCGAACATTGCCTGTAAAAATCCTTGGGATGCTTCGGCTTGGTATGGTGTGTAGGCGGTGGAAAACTCTGAGCGGTTAACAATGGT
>CAZRMY010000186.1:0-2579 GCA_964601295.1 uncultured Thermoplasmatales archaeon
AGATATATGGGATAACTGCCCGGTAACTAGTAATTCGGATCAAAGCAACCAGGATGATGACAGCTATGGTGATGCCTGTGATAACTGCCCGCTGGTTACCAATCCTCTGCAAGCGGATAGTGATGGCGATGATATTGGTGATCTCTGTGATAGCTGCCCTGAGGATCCATTAAATGATGCTGACAATGATGGCTACTGTGCAAATAATGACAACTGCCCCACTGTGTATAACCCTGGTCAAGAAGACAGTGACGCTGATGGAATTGGAGATGTCTGTGATAACTGTGATACAACGTATAACCCGGGTCAGCAGGATGCAGATGCTGATGGAATTGGTGATGCCTGTGACAGCTGCACTGACACCGATGGCGATGGATATGGTAACCCAGGATACCCGCTGAATACCTGCCCTGATGATAACTGCCCCAATGCGTATAACCCTAGTCAAGAAGACAGTGATGGCGATGGTGTTGGTGATGCCTGCTCAAGCTGTGGTGATGCCAACGGAGATGGCCTCATAAATGTGAGTGACGCAGTAACAATTATCAACTATGTGTTTATCCCCGGAAGTCCAGCGCCTAACCCCGTCTGTGTCGCGGATGCCAACGGTGATGGCATGGTGAATATTAGCGATGCCGTATGGCTTATCAACTATGTGTTCATCGGAGGTCCTCCACCAGTGGATACCTGCTGCGACTAACATAACAAAACACTATAGGCCGAGAACCTCTCAGATTTATTTCCCTATACAACCATTTTTTTTTTCTTTATACTCTAAAATTCATAATCATATGCACCACCTTATCTTTGAGGTGACTACCACCGGTATTGATTTCGGTATCATATGTACAATAAGTGTTTTAAAACCCGAAACTAAGCCAGTATACTGTGGATGTGATTTTGTTATGCGTCGTGTTATCTTTCGAAAGGATCATACCAGTATCTGTTGCCGTAACAAAACAAGAGCAAAAAATCGGAAGAATCTTCAAGTGCTCGAAGGGAGTCTGGCGTTATCATTAATTGTTAGCGGGCTGACAATTATGCTGGTGACCTTGTAACTCTGATTTGTAATAATTTTTTACAGATATTTTTTTTAAACATTTGATCTTTTTTTTGCTCTACCAATTTGCTATTATGCATATCAATTGATTACGTATTTTAGTATTAAGTACCCTCAAAAATTATATATATGATATAGAGTTATATAAAGTTAGATAAAACCGTTTGGGGGTAAATAATGAATAAAAGTATACCATTCATGGTAGTGTTAGGTTTAGTTCTTAGTGGACTGGGGGCTAGTGCGTTACAAAAAACCGACGTTGCAGAAGAAAAAATAGTTACAGAAACAATGACTATATCTGAGCCGATTCTGACGATGCGCGATCGTTTTATTGAGGTTACGATTCCTGAGATGACATCGTCGCTGCTTCGGGTTGGTCAGCCAAAAGTACCGGTGGTTACAAGCACCTTTGCGTTACCCTGGGATTCTGTGGTACGTGATGTGTCCGTGGATTTTGGTACGACCGTTGTTATGTCTATTGAAAAACCGGTGCAGCCGGCACCAAAGCCCGTTATCGAAGGTATAGGGCATCAGGTATCGCCTGAATTGGTGTGCGAAGAAACAGTGTATGCCCAGGAGGCTTTGTATCCCAGTGAACCGTATTCGTATGCTGTTCATGCAGGGTTGCAAGGGGAATCACATATGCTTTTTGTATCTGTGCAGTGTTATCCAGTGCGGTATCTGCCATCGGATAATGTGCTTGAGTATAGCCGATCTCTGGAGATACAGGTTACGTATGAGCCACCAGTTCAACCCGTGCAGTTTTCCGATGAATATGATCTGGTGATTATTGCTCCTGAGGAGTTTGCTGAGACGTTACAGCCGTTAGTTGATCATAAAAACACGGTTGGTATGAACGCGTTGTTAAAAACTACTGAAACGATCTATGATGAGTACACCGGTCGGGATAAACCCGAGCAGATCAAATATTTTATTAAAGATGCTATTGAAACCTATGGGATCACCTATGTGTTACTCGTTGGTGGTATGATGGGGCAGCAATATGACTGGTATCTGCCGGTTCGAGAGACCAATAATCATGCGGGTAAACCATATGAAGAGGGTTTCATTAGTGATTTGTATTACGCTGATGTGTACAAATATGAGGATAATGAGACCGTGTTTGAAGATTGGGATAGCAATGAAAACGATGTGTTTGCTGAGTTTACCATGTTGAATAAAGATGTTCTTGATTGTCTTCCTGATGTGCGTGTCGGCCGAGTGGCATGTCGTACGCTTTCACAGGTTGAAGTAATGGTAGATAAAATTATTGCCTATGAAAGCTCGCAGGCAGATCCCAGTTGGTTCAACCGTTTTCTGCTGGTTGCAGGCGATACGTATCCAGATAACGGGGCGGCTGATGCCTATGAAGCAGAAATTGATACGAATGTGTCTGCTAGTTACATGGATGATTTTGAGATAACACGTCTGTGGGCGTCAACCGGTGCGTTAACGGGGCAGTCTGATGTTGAAGCAGCGATAAATGAAGGATATGGTTTCGTGCATATGGCAGGTCATG
>CAZRMY010000187.1:0-2568 GCA_964601295.1 uncultured Thermoplasmatales archaeon
ACCGGTAAATCTTTGATACCCGGTACTGTATAACGGATTATTTTAAACCCTGTCCGATGACTATGTAATTCATCTATGACTGATTCAGCCATGTTATACCGCGCAAATGTGGTATCCGCTATACCAATCCGTTTCATGAGCCTTCAACCCGTTCCATTTGCTTCTGAAACTCATATGCCGCAATAATTTTACGGATGATCCGTCGTGTACCATCCAAGTCTTCTCCACCCTGATACTTTGACAACCTGATTATCTGTGCATCTATCTCACGTTTCTGTAACTCAGCAGCAAGTTTTTTTTCATCATGGATTTGATCAAAACCTAATGCGATAATATCCGGTTTAACCTCTTCAACAATTTGATACATATCCTCCTCATGCCCTAGATATGCGTCATCAACTATCTGCAACTCACGGATAAGCTGCAGACGTATCTTCTCAGATGTCACCGGTTCATGCTTCAACCGTCTTACCGTCGAATCTGTAGCAACAATAACTACGAGTTTATCACCCAGTTTTTTGGCTTCCTTTAAAAAGTAAATATGCCCCAAATGAAGAATATCAAATGTTCCCGTTGCCATTACCGTGACCATTGCCTCCAGGCCTCCACTATCTGCTTTCCCTCAAGAAATACCAAATCATGATCAGCTGCATACCTTTCAGCTTTTCTCTTAGACAACGCACGGCCCGTATCGCCCATCATCTCACATCCACACCCTGCAGGTATCAAACCAGCCAACTCAATAAGTGCGATCACCAACTCAGTATGACCTCTACGCTTAGCAAGCAACCCTTTTTGAGCAACACAAATAGGGATATGACCCGGTGAACGGAAAGTACTCCCAAACAAAGAAATCGCCGTATCACTATCACCTGTTTCAATATCAGGGATCATCTCAGCAAACGACCGAATTGTCAAACTTCGATCAATATCAGTAATACCCGTAAACGTTTCTCGATTATTAATATACAGGGAAAACGAGGATTTCGCATCATATGGAATATCATCAGCGACCAGTGCTTTTAACACCGGGTATCTATCATCAATCTGCGTATATAAATCAGCTAAAAAAGGAAGCTGAAGCTTATTTGCAATACCATATGAAGTCATCAAAAAAATCAGACCGCCACCATCTCTTCGCATACGGCGAATAGAATCCGGCTGACAAAACTCTGCAGCCTGCACAAGATCTGTTTCACCCTCACGTTTATCATCATCAAAAATCAACACAAATTTACCCTGCTGCAAATCCTGCACTGCCTGCTCTATCTTAGCTATAATATGGCCCCCAGCAAACACAACCCAACAACCAACAAATAATAAATATTAAGAAGTTACTCAGAAATGGGACGACGAAGACTTTCCGCATCATGCGCCGCAAGATACCGGGTGATATACCCTGCAACCCGATTACGAATCGACTTACTACTAATCTCAGCCAACTCAGAAACCTTCTGCTTATTCAACTGAAAATTCTTAGCTGAAAACTGTTTCGGATACCGACGAACAAGCTCAATAGCCGTACTTTTAATATGCGTCTGACGAATATTTCCCAGGATAATCACCTTACTAATGTGAACAAGCGAAACACCCAGGTATTATATAAACCTTATAGCTACGCTCAGATACCACAGCACAGTAGAAATTATAAACCAATAACCCATCTATCAAAAGAAAACAAACCGGGGGAAAACAAGTTATCGCGCCAAAAAAACCATCACTCCGAACACTCGCCAGCAAAAAACTCGACCAACTCGAAAAATACGCGCTGAAATCATCCTCTGGAAAAAAAATACTCACTACCATATACAAATCAGACATATACCGATACATCTCAAAAAAAATAAACCATTTTAAAGACATCAAACTACTCCACGACATCAAAAAAAACCCGGTACCCAAACACATCGCAATCATAATGGACGGCAACCGACGATTCGCCACCACCCTCGGACTCGCACCAGAAACCGGCCATCTCTTCGGACGTGACACCCTCGAAGAAGTCCTTGACTGGTGCCTCGAAACAGACATAAAAATACTCACCGTATACGCATTCTCAACAGAAAACTTCAACCGAAACACCACCGAAGTACAAACCCTAATGAACCTCTGCAAACAAGAACTACAACGCGCCCATCACGACTCCCGCATCCACAAAAACCACATAAAAATAAACATACTCGGACGCATCGACACCCTCCCACCAGACATACAACAATCCGCACACTATCTCATGAACAAAACAAAAAACTACACCAAGTTCATATTCAACATCGCACTCGCCTACGGCGGCAGAGAAGAAATCGTCCATGCCATGCAACAAATCGCCACCGACGTAAAAAAAGGCACACTCACCATAGCTGAAATCAACGAAGATATCATGTCAAGCTATCTATACACCAACGGTATCCCTGACCCAGATCTCATACTTAGAACCTCTGGAGAAGAACGTATATCCAATTTTCTTCTCTGGCAACTCGCCTACTCAGAACTATACTTCTCAGATGTATACTGGCCTGCACTCACCAAAAGAGAGTTTCTCCAAGCCATCAACACCTATCAACATCG
>CAZRMY010000188.1:0-1200 GCA_964601295.1 uncultured Thermoplasmatales archaeon
ATATGCCCCGATTCAATGGAAATCGGAGTACCTGTCGTCATATAATCATCTGAACCGTCAGAACCAAAATGCAAATCTGCATTGCCTGAAATTGGATTAGTTGTATTTCTTTCAAAGGTAGTTAATGGATTTCCTGATGGCTCCCAACCATCAAGGTTTGTTTCAAAATTTCCATTTGATATTTGTTCACTCCCCAAATCCTTTCCTATATCAATCACATAATCACCCGCTCCCTCTGCCATGTTAAATATCCCAGCAGTACCGGTAGTGATACTGAAATAGGCTTCGATTTCTGAACGGGTAGCATTGGGATGACTAACCAACCAATCATGTCCTGCTTCGGTTAGTTCGCAGGGTAGGAAGATAAGATTATAAGCGCCTCCATCGAAGTAGGAAGAACCCACTTTTCCAAAAGTCACAGCGCCCACTATATCAGCGCTCTGGCTGGCTGAGATAAATTCCCAGTCGCCCTGCGTAGTTTGGCGGGTTGTTTCTGATGTAAAGCCTGTTGTTGATATATCGCCCCCTGACAAAGATATAGCGGGTATCTGCTTTACCTTATTACTGGCATCCAAACTTTCAGTACCATCTGAGGTGAAAGTATCACCTACTTCCAGCCCTACCCCAAAGTGGTCTGCTTCGGTGGCGGTTATGATGTATGTCTTGCCGGAAGTGCATGTTCCTGAATCCTCTTCTGCGGCTTGACTTGATAGTACTTCCAACACACCTTTGTTGGCGTCTGGTTTGAGGGCCACAAAGCAGGACTTAAAAGTCTGTGAAGATATGGGAAGGGTGTCGTTTGTGCCGTCAAAATCAAGAAATACACCGCTGTGAACACTAATTGTTTTACCTGTTACCGGGTCTTTTATAGTCAACGTATTATCAGATTGAATCTTAGGGCTCGTAAACAAGGTGCTTAATGACGGGCTAAAAGATTTTAATATACTAATAATATCCGGGTCTTGACCCGCTATATATGGTACCAAACTCTTCATTAATGTTCCTTATAATATAGATCGGCATTGGCTGTTGTTTCAACACACCAAAATATGTACTCATCTTTTTCAATGCTTACGTCAAGATCAGGCACCTGGAAAAACTTTTCGGTTATGCCGCCTAAATTAAAGCTAAAAGAATTAGCAGTAACTTTATCGGATTCCTGGCCATCCACAAACACATAAAACTCCATTTTGACTTCTT
>CAZRMY010000188.1:1210-2534 GCA_964601295.1 uncultured Thermoplasmatales archaeon
CATGGTTGTATCGCGGGCAAGTTTCAACTGTTGTTCAGTATTTGCAACCAGACTAACTTTTGTCTTGATGTCCCATTTTGGGCTTGCTATTCTTGCCTGCATTGACTGTCTTGAGTTGTTTCCTCTTCTCATATTTATTACCTCATAAATTAAGTTCAATTGCTATTCATAATAAAGCCCTGTTTCTACAATATCTGCCCCAAAAAACTTTGGGGCAGATATCCGGTAAGGCAGATTATGAGGTGTAACGACAATCTGACCACTTAGGACGTAGAAAAGGAGGAGGATTACTATGTTTATTTTATTCTTCATTTTATTCATGTAAATAGTTTATATAAAATACACAACTTCTCGCTATTAAATCGTTTCCCGCATCGGTATTTGTAACCTGAAAAACATATTGCGCTGAATCCGCTGCCACTTCAAAATAAATTGGTAAGGTAATTGAGGTTGAATTATTAGTCCCGGTTGCTGTTTCATATCCATGATAACCGATTTCTGTTGTATCTGAAATATCAACAACTCTGAATTTATAGGTATTACCGTTCGTACCTGAAAAACTTAGTTTTACATTTCCGTAATAATCGCCCTTGTGTAAAAACATCAAAGTATCGCCGTTCTTTTCAAACCCCTCTGATTCATAGACACCAAATAAATCTTCATCGGCATTTGTTAGATCAGCCCATACATCCTGCGTAATTGCAATGGAAACGCTTGAATCCTGGAACCCGCCGAAAGCATGATAAATGCTATCAACCGTCAATGAATCGAAATCAGCTTTTATAAATTCAAGTGTTGAAACGTAATATGGTAGATTAGTTGGAGTAATCCACCACTGCCCGAATGCAATAGCAACAAAAAGAATTAATATGAATAATATTCTTTTCACGGGGCCTCAGATATTTTGGCAAATTTAATCATAAATGAAAATGTGGAATCAAAAACAGTGGCGCCCTTGAAATCCATTAAGGCATCTGACACCCTATATTTTAGCCTAAACGTATCGCCAACACTAAAATTACAATAGCCATTGAGATAAAGACTGCCTGAAGTCTCAATAAATGAGGCGAAAGAACCCTGTGATTGGCAGGTATAAATAGCAGAACTGTCGGTATCACCGGCGCTTTTATTCGTTCCAACCAAATATACATTTGCTACACTATCCGCATCATATCCATTCATTTTCCAGTTGGCTTGCGCCATAACATTTACTATGCCGTCACCGCCGGTCCCGATAAGAAAATAAGTAGAATCAGCGCCCAGGCTGTAACCATAGGTATTAATATCCGCAAAGGCAGTATCAAACTTAACGCTTATAAAAGAA
>CAZRMY010000189.1:0-2450 GCA_964601295.1 uncultured Thermoplasmatales archaeon
ACGTGGGATGATGATGGGAAGAAATGGTGTGACAACAAAATCACAATCAATGGTACCACAATCTACAACTACGAAAAAGCCACGGTATTAACCAATACCTCAACAGGTGTAGAAGAAACAAATGCTACACTGCACGGCTACCTTGTGTCAAACGGAAACGTTTCAACAACCTGCGGATTCCACTATGGCACCAGCAGCGGAAGCTACGGTAACAATATCACCTATGGAATCATAGGCAGTGAAACAGAATTTTCAAATGAAACCACTGGTTTAACTGAAGGTCAGATTTATTTCTATCAGGCATGGGCATCCAACTCAGAAGGATTCGCCAATGGTACTGAACAGGTGTTTCTCACCAAACCCAATCAACCCACCGACCTCAACGCACAAATGAACAGCAGCACAGTTATCTTCTTAACATGGACAAGCGTGTCTGAAGCAAATACCACCTATATAGAGCGCAATGCAAGTGGAACAGGTGCTACTGCATGGGCACGAGGCACGGGGGATATGGTGTACAATGGAACCGCAACACAATTTGAAGACACGGGACTCGCCGCTAACACCACGTATTATTATCAAGCCTGGAGCTTCAGCAACTGGACATATAACCCCACGATCCATCAATGGTCTGATGCCAATACCAGCACCACTAACACCACGAACAACCCACCCATCCTCACAAATGAAAATCCCTCCAACGGAGTTTCAGGAATATCAATAACACAATCTAACGTGTCTGTTTTAATAAATGACACCGATGGTGACACCATGAACTGGACTATCGAGGTAAGCACCGGTGACAGCAACAACAGCAATGACGTCAGCAACGGAACCATCACCTGCGATCTCACCACACCACTATCTTACAACACTGTTTACACATGGTGGGTGAACGTCACCGATGGCATTGACTGGACCAATGAAACCTACACCTTTTCTACAGAACTTTCAAATAAAGAAATCATCTACAAAAACCAGGCGAGCTACTCATTTGAGATCAACCCCACTGGCACAACCCTCTATGGCTACGTTAAAGGCACCAACATACAAACATCAATAGATACCAACTGGCATCACGTCACCCTCACCTACGACGGAAGCAACCTACGCATCTATAAAGATGGGACACAAAAAGACTCCACCCCCCTCAGTGGAAGCATCCCCACCAACAACGAAAACCTGCTACTCGGACGCAATCTCAGCGGCTGGCTCGATGAAATACGCATTTCCAACACCGCTCGAAGTGCAGCATGGATCAACACCACCTACCAAAACACCAACTCACCCACCACATTTGCCACCTTTGGCAGTGAAACCGGCATTCTTTCCACCTGGACGTATCGAAAAAAAATTACTATCAACAGTTCACTAGTTGATTCAGATTTGACCAACTTCCCTGTGCTCATATATAACAGCTCAGATACCGATCTTAAAGCACACGCGCTCTCAAATGGATATGACATCATTTTCGCTCCGTCTAATGTTGGATGGACCAATGGCAGTGTAACCGACATATATAATCATGAAATCGAATCGTATGATAACACCACTGGGGAACTTGTCGCATGGGTGAATATCCCCAGTCTTTCATCAACAACTGATACAGAATTGTATATGTACTATGGGAATAGTGTCTGTACTTCAAATCGAGAAAACCCTACCAGCGTATGGGATACTAACTATGTTATGGTTCATCACCTGCAAGAAACTTCAGATCCCCATGAGGATTCAACTGGTTATAACCATGACGCAAACGAGACGGGTGGTGTAACTCAGAGTGCAACAGGTAAAATTGATGGCGCAGATTATTTTGATGGTACTAATGATTATGTAAAATCATCCAATTTCGCTGAGATGAATAACATGTCTTCATGTACTATTGAAGCCTGGGTAAATTTATCAAATCAAGGAACCTATAGCATGGTTTTTTCAAAAAGAGCAGATAACTTTGCGGGTATAGAAATGCAAACCGGCGGTGTAGTTCACGACGGCTGGGATGATGTAGTGATAACTGCTAGTAATGGGTCATCGGAAAGCGCCTATACTGCCGCAAACATTCTATCTACGGACACCTGGCAATACTGGGTACTCCGGTTTGATGGTTCAGAAAGCAATAATGGCACTCGTTTGCAGTTCTATTTAAACGGCCTGAATCAAACACTAACCTATACAGATGGCTCTGTTCCAACTAGAATAGGTGGACAGACCGGTGATATATGGTTAGGCGCTCAAGATGATCCTGACAGCTGGATTAATGCAACTCTTGATGAAATACGAGTATCCACCGCTTCCCGATCCCCCGCGTGGATAAATACAACGTACAACACTATTAACACCCCCGCCCAATTCTTGATTTTTAGCGATGAACAGATACAAAATATAGCACCAGTACAAAGCAATCCAAGTCCATCAGATGGAGCAACAGGACAATCTCTCAATCCTCAACT
>CAZRMY010000190.1:0-2411 GCA_964601295.1 uncultured Thermoplasmatales archaeon
ACTGATAGCGAATGCTTCAGGGATGGTTTCACCGTTGTTATGTATAGTATGATGGAACGTATCATATAAAACAGGGATGCCACATTCTCTGTGGATCTGGTGGCAATCTTTGAGTGTGTAAAGTTTGTCATCGTTTTCGATGACCAATCGTCGATGAACAGTATCTGGTAGATTCGTATAGTGTTTGATGAACCGTTGTTGTGCTGCTGTTTTATTGTTGTACATCCCACCGACGTGAAGCTGTATTTTTGCTGATTTATCAAGGTTCATAAGATCAAGTAATTCAGCATGATACACAAGTTCAGCGATACTGCGTTGAATGACGTGTGTATGCGGAGAGTTAAGGACAATAAACTGATCAGGGTGCATAGAAATGCGGATATGATGTTGTTGTATAAACCGCCCGATATGATGTAATGTGTCTTTGAAATAACTCTGCCAATCAAATGTGCAGATAGGATGAGAGGCAAAAGGCACAAGATCAGAGCTGATTCTGAAGAACAGCAGAGACTGTGTTACATTATATGCAAGCATTTGTTTCAGACAATCAATATTGTTATCAACCGTGCTGATGAGTCGTTCAGGTGAATATGATTTCAATCGAAATGTTTTTGCTCCAGTGCAAGGAAGTGTTCGATTAATGCAAGGATACCCAATTTTCATTGCCAATAATCCTTTGAGGGACAGCTTTCAATCATGTCAGCATGTACAAGATCTGATGGGTATGGGTTAAAATAGGTTTGATCTAAAAGATAATCAACGTCAAAGCGTAAAAGCCATGTTTTAAGGACTCCAATCAGGGTTGCTAATGATTGTTGTGTATTTTTATATTGTTCAAGGAGGTTAAGAAAATATGTTTTTTCTGGTTTAGTTACTGATTCAGATACAAACCCAAAGGAATGCTGGAGTATGTTAATATGTGCAGAGCATCGTGGGGCCTTACCAAGTGCAAGATATAGATGGTGCTGATATGTTTCAAATACGTTCTGCAAAGATAATTCTTTTTGATTCGCAAGAATGGTTCCCATTTTTTTAAGCTGTTTTTGGTTGTACGCCATGAGCAATAACTTGTTATGAGTATGAAAGGCGAGTAAATCATTGAGTTTTTGGGTGGTTAATATCTGATGGAATCGGGCGAAACAGAAGATTTTCCTAAGGAAATGTTCGCGGATGCTAGCGTTACGTAGTCTTCCTTCTGTTTCAATCGCATGATATGGGTATCTCGTCTGTACTGCCTCACCAAAAAAACCAGCACCCTGTCCAGCAGCAGGACCCTTTGTTTCATTGGGATAGTGTTTGACATCTTTTATGCCGCAGGAGGGCGATCGTGATTTAAGAATAACTCCATCAAGCAAAGGAGATTTCTTGAAATATGATGATATAAAAGTGTTCATTTGTGGTGTTACATCTTTGGATGTGGCTGGTTGATACAGTTTTTTGTTGCCAGTATGTTGTATGATACGTATGGGTTCTCGAGGCACTCCTAGACCGATTTCTAATTCTGGACATACAGGTATGAAATCAACGAATGGAGTGAGTTCTCTGACGAATTCACTGCGTATGATTTGCGCGTTATATCGGCAGTTGTCAAACTCAATGCATTTGCTTATGAGTATTTTTGGTCTTGGATACATTTCTTCTTTGTATGCCTCCCCAGTTGTTATATCCGGTCTATGGTGCAGATATATTTAAAATATACTATTTTGGCAATGATAACGTACATAATTTTGAGTGATATATATAAGTTTAAATACTACCCCGAAATACATAATTAACTATTGTTAATCAATCCATTTGGCACAAATTATAAAAACCAGGTTTAAATAGACAATTTATAAATACTAGTAACACACAATAGTATAGCAAAACCCACGACCAAGTGATATTAACAATATTACATCAAAGGGGGTAGGCAAATAGGGATTAAGTATGCAACCAAATTAGATGATTTAATTCAAAAAATGATACATATCAACACATCTCATACGACCAACCACCGGCGTTATAGAAAAGGATGTTTCACCAATGATTAATCGCACGTTTTATTCCATCTTCCAGCAAGGAAGCCGCACCTATTTTTACAGCAGCTTATTCTTCCCAACACGTGTACGTCGCGATGTATTCATCCTGTATGGCTTCGTCCGCAAAGCCGACAACTTTGTTGACTCCATACCCCAACAAAAGGACAAATTCTACCAGTTTGTACGCAACTATCACAGCGCACGCAACGGCCACCAAACAAATGATATTGTCATAGATGCATTCGTAGACCTTGCCAGAAGAAAACACTTCAACTTTGACTGGGTTGACGCATTTCTTGCGTCAATGGAAAGTGACCTTCACAATAAACCATACCACACAATCGAGGACACTGTAGAGTATATGTATGGATCCGCTGAGGTCATAGGTCT
>CAZRMY010000191.1:0-2346 GCA_964601295.1 uncultured Thermoplasmatales archaeon
TGTATTTGGTCCGAGGACGTTCATTGAGGTTCCGGTGATGAGGTGTTTAAGTTGGTTTTCTAGTTTCTGGTTTCCTATTTCGCTGAATCCAGAGGAGATAATAATAACGTTCTGCACGTTTTTTTCTTTACATTCTTTGAGTATTTGTGGGACGATTTTTGCGGGAAGTGAGATAAGGACTAGGTCGATTTTTCCGGGGATGTCTGCGAGTTTTTTGTAGCAGGTGAGGCCAAGGATGGTTTTTTCATGTGGGTTTACGGGGTAGAGTTTACATTCGTAATCTGAGATGAGAATATTTTTTAGTGCAGCATGGCCTATTTTTGTTGATGTACGGGATGCGCCGACGACTGCGATGCTTGTGGGTCGGAAAAAGGTTTGAAGTTGTTTGTACATAACGTTGCTCACCGTAATTTTTTTGTTTGTGTTCTCGTCATTCGTAGGGTATTATTTAATTGTCACTGTTCACCTCAAATGTATTTGTTATTCTTTGAGGTATTGGTGCATTTTTTGTATGACTTCTGTGCTATTTCGGGCATTATGATAGTCTTTGAGAGGTTCTTTGTTCATGGTGAGAAAATGGGGGGCCCATTTGTAGATTTTAAGGAGTTGTGTGGCCTGATCGGGTTTGCCAAGTATGTAGAGCGCTGCGGCTAATGCTTCGAGTGTGGTGAGTTTTCCTGGTTTTCCATAGTTTACTGGGTTGACTGGTATTAGGAAGGGAAGGGCACGAGAATGCATGTGTTGAGATAGCATGGCAAAGGTTGGTTCTGCATGTTTCCATGAGCAGTCTACCGCGACGATACCATGTTTTGTTGCAGAGGGTAAATCAGTTATTGATAGACTTTGTCTAGCTAAGGGGTTGAGTAGAACCCCATGCGCCGGAATTCCACGTAAACTATGCCGCAAACGCACCATATTAAACCGAGCGAGTTTTTTTGCACTACATTTTTTTGGATCATCATCATTAGTATGATACACAAACAATTTTATTTGACCATTCATACTCTATCAACCCAGATATCAAACACATAATGACTAACACCCGGCGCATATGATTTAATCGCATGCCAGCATAGTAACTGTAGTTTTCTCTGATATCTATCTGCAGTAGTTCTAATTTGTTTGAACGGACCATCCGGGATGTTTTTCTCAGGGAAAACACCATGAAAATGAAGTACCCCGGCCTTTCTTTTGATTACATCAAACGCGGTAGGAAGGAAACGGTACGTATCAAAAAGATATCCCATAATGACCCGATCTGCGGTATCATGTGGCGCTGTAGTACGATTATCACCAAGTATCGGCCTAACGATATCAGTAACATGATTCAAAGTAAGGTTTTCACATAAAAAGTTGTACGCTACAGGGTTGAGTTCACATGCATATATTGTATCAGGCTTGCTGTGCACAGCAATCGGCAAGGTAAAATAACCAATTCCTGCGAATAAATCAACGATTACTTCATGCGGTTCAGCAATGGATGCCATGCGTATACGTTCATCTTTGTTCCCTGATGAAAACATAATCTTTTGAGGATCTAACCGGTATTTTACCCCATTTTCTACATGAATGGTTTCAGTACATGTTGCACCATAAATTAGACGAGTATGTGGCTCTCGATATGCGCCTTTGATATCCTGCAGATCTAACAGAACAGAGCGGCAGTTAAGAACAGCAGCATATGTTTTGGCAATACGTGCGTGATACGGGCTAAGGTCATCAGATAGTTTAATCAGCAGAACATCTCCAATTTTCTCCCATTTCTTTGGAAGCATCAAGACGGCTTTCTTTGGGAGTTGTAAAGACAGCTTTTTTTTAATTTGCTGATACGGGGAGATTACCATACTATAACGTGTTAATAACATAGTTCTTCTTAAAGATTTTAGAAAGGAAAAAATAATAGTTTTAATAGCCTCCCCAACAAGTCTATGTACTCTTTTGTTATTTACGGGTGACGTTATGGATTTATTCCCATATTCCTTCCGGAAAAATCAGAAAGCATTAACTGAAATCATCCATAAAACACTAACTGGTCATCATAAATTAGTGGTAGAATCAGGTACAGGTTCCGGGAAAACCATCTGTGCACTCGCCGCATCACTTACCTATGCGTTACCACATAACTATAAAATTGTATACACCACACGAACAAATGCGCAACAACGACAAGTCATCATGGAACTTCGGAACATACGTGATACCAAAAAAGTAGACACAAAAGATATTTTTGGGGTGGGGATACAAGGCCGTGCAAACATGTGTATGCTAGCTCGTAAAAACCCTGAGTTTATCTCAGGAACCGCTGACGAGCTTGCTAAACTGTGTTCTAATGAGAAAAAAAAGGTG
>CAZRMY010000192.1:0-2342 GCA_964601295.1 uncultured Thermoplasmatales archaeon
ATATGCAGTACCTGTTGATCCAATTGCTTCATCAAGAGTAACCTGGGAAGTAACAATTGCATTCCATCGTTGAGGGACGTCAATTACATCCAAATATACTATTGTTCTTGCATTTCCTAGATTCTCTATTTCGATTGGAAAAACAGCAGTATCCAAGGGGCCAATTTCTTCTGTATTTGTCTCAGGGAGATCTGCATCTATCAATGGTTTATATGACGGTACAAATGTAAGGGAGAATGATTGTTCATATCCACTTATTAATCCTAATTTACCAATGGATGCTTTTACTTTTACATACCCAATTGCAAATGCTGGGGCATTCTCTTCTACTTGCAGGGATAATACCACACTTCCGGTGTTAGGTTCAGCGGAGATTGGAAGTGCTACCGTATCCGATGCAAGAGTAGCTATAGCCCATTCAGAACTATCTACAATTTCTAAATTTATAAAAGCTAGTCTAGAACTATAATATTCAAGTATTCCTCTACCAAAAATTCCTCTGGTCACCCAATATGATACATCAACATCTATCTGCCTGATGGCGCCACGAGGAACAACTGGATCTTGTGTTTGATTTCCACTCCATGTAACCGTTATCACACTTTGCAAATTAAAGATTAGACCTGCTGTTGCAGCTGGAGCTATTACAACTACTGTACTAATTAGTAAAATTCCCATTACGAAGCTTGCTTTGACTGTGCGGAGGTGTTTGGACATTTATTACCACCATTTATATTATAACTATATTATTAGTGTGCTTTGCATATATATAAAGCTTGTTGTACAACCCTTGTAGTTTTCCCTATATATACGCACATGTTTATATATAACTTATATGATATAAAAATATTTGCATCTAATTATTTCTTTTTAAATAAAAATAATAATCAAATTCTATAGTATTATTCCAATATTTGCTCCTAGCAACGAAGGAAATCGGTGACGATGATTTACTCGATCATATCGATATCTGATTCCTGTGTGGTCTCTGCTGTCTTCTTCTCTTTTTCTTTTCTCGTGGTTACCTTTGCAGGAAAATTTGAAAGAATAACAATATCGCCTACAGCATTTACCCATCGGTAGGGAACAGAGACATCAACACTCCCCTCAACAAGGGATGGATTGGTATTGGTCACCAACAGACTGCTCACGATTTTTTCATCTATATCTAAAAAGACGTTTTTTACATGACCAACATAGGTTCCCTCTCGAGTATACACCGGTAATTTTAAAAACGATGTGACCTCCTCGGCATGGTCTTGAGTCTTGTTTTCAATCATGTAATCAAAATACATTTACCTATATTAAAATATATTGATTTGGTGTTGTAATAGGACGAAAAACGATGGTATATTCCAACGTCAGTTACCTACTCAATGCTCTTCATCGACTAGGTAGCAGATGGTAAGTGATTCTTTTTAGGTCAATGAATTGGCAATAATTGCCTCCTCGGTGGATATGATATCATCTACAAGAGTGTACATGGTTTTGATAATCAGTATTGAATACAGCGATGTTATACAAAATCCTCGACGTAAAAAGATATCGAAATAAGAATCGAGGCTATCCCAATAGTCTGCTTCTTGTTCAAAGAGTGCTGCTTCATGACGGTATCCTGGTATGTCTATTGTGTTGAGATAGTCTGCGGTGTATCGTTTTTCTATGGCTATGTATCCAAAATTGTGTTCTTCGGAAATAAAATTTTGTATAAATGATCGAGGGATCCTTTTGAGAAAACAAGACAGTATCGTACGACGGTTTTGTTTGCGAAGTTGCATCCCTATTTTTTTATATAAAAATATGGTTTTGATACGATGTTTTATCCCTTTTGCAAAATCATCGTTCAACCCTTTTAAGGCTTCAATCCCAAAATCAAGGGTATCGCTTTCGGTTAATATGCTATCATAGAAAGCGTTATTTCCTTTGAGTCGTTCAATATTTCGTTCATGGGCACGTTCAACTGCTTTATCTTTTGGTAAGGGACTTGAGATGTTTTTAAAAGAACGTATGAAATATCTTGTGCCGACAGTTTCTGATACAGCGTCTTTGAAATCATCAAGCCCCATCCACGCATAGGTGCCAAGACGTGCATTGCCATAATACTGGGCAATAGGATCATTAAAGCATACCGTTTCATTGCTTTCATTATATCCTACTACGACGATTGCATGGCCACTACCAGATTGTAACGAATCCCATACCTTTTCAGATACATCAAACTGTTTTTGTACTGATGGTAACAGAAAGGGATCCACACCTGTGATAATGGGATTGGAATTGGATATGTTTTGTCTCACATAAAACCAATACTGCAGCCAGCATTCATTATCAAAAAGAGAATT
>CAZRMY010000193.1:0-2283 GCA_964601295.1 uncultured Thermoplasmatales archaeon
GATTATGACAGAAAACTACAGTACAGAAAAATGTATTCTTACAGGTATGTTAAAGAATAATTTGGATCTGGTGAGTAGACATATAACCGTGTTGAAAATCTTGCAGGGTAAACAACCGATGGGAATTACTGAGCTTGCTGAGATCGCTGGTTTTCCCAAGCATAAAATCAGGTATTCGCTCCAAATTTTGGAGCAGGAAGGCCTTATTGAACCTTCAGTTAAAGGGGCGGTAACCACTGAAAATGTTCAAGAGATCATTAAGCGTTTAAAAACCACCATCAACGATGTAAGTACCGCATATAACGAACTGTTAAAAAAACTTGGATGAGGTAGTGACTGAGTAATATGATGAGTGTATGCATATGTTAAAGGAATCGTATGTGGCAAAGTTAAAAACACTTCCTAATGACGCAGTTAAGGTTGAAGTTGGTTATCCCAGCATTTTCGCGCCATCAGAGGCTTTGCTCTCTGATTTTAATGAACTCAAATGGGAGTTAATGAAAGGGGGTATGTCTGAGTCAGAGGCGAGAAAACGTGCCTGGGAACAATCAAATTTTGATAAAAGATATAGACGTAAAATTATATCTGACCCTGAGCTCGTTCATAAATTAAAGGAGATCAAGAAGTTATCAGAAGAAAAAGATGTGTATCTTTATTGTTTTTGTGGAGAAACATTATGCCACCGTTTTATTCTGATGGATATTATTAGGAGAATGTGAGAGACATGATACATACACCCTGTGAAGCTATAGTCTGGGAGGAGTTACCCGTGTTACGAAAAGAGCTTGTTAGAAGCATGATAGATAATTTTGGTTTGAGTCAGAAGGCTGCATCTGAAAAATTAGGGCTTACCTCTGCAGCGGTATCGCAATACTTTTCTGGTAAAAGAGGCAAAATTGATATTACTAATAAAGAATATCTTGATGAGATAAATAAATCTGCGGAACTAATTATTACACGGGGGGATGGAATTGTTGTTTCTGAGATCTGTCGTTTGTGTAAATTTTTTGTGTCTAAAAAATTGTTTCCGATTGGAGATAAAAAAAAATGAAGAAGACTTTTGAAGGCTATTTGTTCAATAGATTGGAAAAACTTGGGAATAGAAGGTACAATCATGTTGGATGTGAAGGCAAAGATACTGAATTTGGTGATTTTTTGACTCAATTTGTACCTGAGTTAGGTATGCAAAGGAAAGTAAAATTTATCATTGAAACGCTACAAGAACCTAAAGTGATTAATTCATATAAATATGTAGAATGAGGTGAACAATGATAAATATAAGCAAGAATAAATGTGTCGGCTGTGGTATTTGTGAAAACGGTTGCCCTGCAGGATCTATTTGTGTAGATACAGATAGGGGTTTTGCTGTCTATGAAAAGCATAACTGTATTACTTGTGGTTTATGTTTGAAAAATTGTCCTCAAGGGGCAATAAGGGATATTTATGGGAAATTACTTGTTGCTTTTGGAACAGATGATAACGTAATAATAAAACAAGATGATCATGTTGGAATGTCAAAATATTTTCAACTATGGGAATGTTCCACGGGGAAACCATTTTTAAAAGATACAAGAGAAAATGCAAAATACAAAGAAGATGAGACGAAAACTCATGGAGATCCCGGTAAGGCTAAAGCAACTGCTTCTGTTTTAAAGGATGTTGATGTTTTAGTTGGAAAAATGATGGGTCCGAACATAGAGCGATTAAAGAATAGATTTGTTCCGGTGATTATCAGAGAACCTAAAATCAAGGATGCATTAGAGGTAATTAACTATAATCTTAATGAATTATTTGAGGAAAGAGAAAAAACTGATCGAAGTGGGCTAATCTTACAATGACTGCACGAGTAACTAAATCGAGATGTGTTGGGTGCGCGATCTGTACCGATATTTGTCCAGAAGGAATCAGTATGGTAAACGGAAAGGCGGAAATAATAGACGAAGATGCAGATTGCCTAAAGGACGCTGCAGATTCTTGCCCACAAAAAGCTATAGTTTTAAATAGAGAAGATTACAAAAATAAAACAGGTAAAAATACAAACCAGAATTATAATCAAAACATATCAATTGGACGTGGAAGAGGTATGGGTGCAGGTAGAGGAAGAGGACGGGGTAGAGGACCCAGAGATGGTAGAGGTGGTGGACGAGGTGGAGGCGGCAGAAGAAGATGGTAACAATTAGTTATAGACCTTAGTAGCAACAGGGAGGTTAATAAAATATGAATGACCTTGATAGATTTTACTCAGATAGAGCAAGCAAAATGCGCAAGTCAGTAATACGAGAG
>CAZRMY010000194.1:0-2282 GCA_964601295.1 uncultured Thermoplasmatales archaeon
AAGATATATCATTTATGTTACATACCAACCAGGGAAAACACAAAAGTAGCAGAAACAACCTGTTTTGACTGCATACAACCCGATAATATAAGATAGTACATACACACACCGATGAATGAACAACACCAAGCAATTATATTATGTGGGGTGCCCCCACACCCCTTTTAAAGATAGTCACACACATCATTTATCAATTGCACCACGTAACTTCATTTCTCTGACAAGTTCCTCCCTACACTCCCTACACAATATCAGAGATCCTGGACGAGACATAGACGAATGAGACCTCATAACCCATAGGTCTGCGATAGATCCGCAATTTTCACACACTAAATCGGGATGTACTACATCTAACTCTTTTACATAAAACATTATACACACCTCCCACCAAACTTCATCTCAAGTATCTTCGTTATTTCTTTTCTTAAATATTGGTGTTCAAGATCACCAACAAAATAATATCCGCAATCGTCTTTAGAACAATACCTATCCATTAACTTCCTTGCCGCGCCCAATACGACTTTTACCTCCCTGAATAACATAACACGATACCTACCAGAAGCCTTTTGTTTAAGACCGGGATCAAAGAACATACACTCAAGGCAAATGTAAACACCATCGCGGTTTACAATGTTGCGCTGTCTTGCCGTGCCACACTCAGAACAATATTTTATCGTCATTTTTACATAGCCTCCGCTATCCGTGAACATCGTTTTATCACAAAACTATCCGGTGGATCTACAAGGTCCGCGCTGAACAGCCTCCGCATTTTTGACGGAATAGTAGAATCTGAACAAATCGCCCTATACCGATTAATCAAATATTCACAATACGCCCTATTATCAAGGTTAGAGACACTAGACAGCCAAGCATTTACAGCCTCAGCCTCAATTTGTGAATGTGGCACGAACTCAGACAACGGTATAAAGCCATCATCAACATCATCGCCGTCATCATCACCAGAATAGCACAGAGTACCATCGTCAAGGATACACAAGGGTTTATCCCTATTTTCATTCAAAACGTCTAATACGGACTGTCTGACAGCCTCAAGCTCATTATCTGAAAGGTATTCGGACGGATCAAACCCATATAGACCACCAGACACCCCTGCAGGTTTAGACCTGTATTTTCCAGAATTGACCAGTATTTCACAATGCGTTAATAAATATTTCATATGCTTAACAACGTCTTTAACGCTATCAAGTAACACATTAGGTTTAGTCAGCTTTTTAATAAATATGTCCTTATCTCCAGTGATCTTCTGATAACCTCCGCAATCATCGAATAGCAAAAAGTGAGTATGTGGTGACAGATCAACACAACCACGCCAAGACACAAAACTAGTATCAAGGTAATCATTTATTGAATCCAAATTATCCTCATTAAGTAGAAACTCCCATAAAGCCCCACTCGCTACTTCTGAGTTATCAGCACGCCTTATACTAAGAAGATCCTTAATAGCACCCTTAACAGAATTCTTTATCCTGAATGGGTGATCCAAAGAGAACATAGCAGTTATACCCTGACGCTTTAACCTATCCTTCATAGATCGCCTTTTATTACGTAGTTCATGAAGAGATAAAGTAATGTCAGTAGGAACGGACCCAACCGCTCTAAAAGGACGAGAACCGGACACAAGACTATACGACTCTAACAAAACGGCATACTGGAATACTTCATTATCAACCCATAACCTATAACAATCCGGACACCTGGCCAGCTTACAAGAAACGTATATTTCCTTTGCTCCGGACCCATCACCCTTTAATCCAGAGATATACGGCATGTGGCAATAATCCGGCCGTTGTGCTTTACCCGGCACGGCAAAATTACCACGATTCAAAACAGTACTAAAAGCATCAAAAACAACATCATAAGAACTATCTAAGGTGGTCTGGCACGATTCACATACGTAGGATAATCCTTCGGTATTAGGAGCATAGGACAGACTGTTTAACAGGTTACCATCCTGGCACAAACATTAACAATATTATAACTTTGAATCATCTTGAAACGCCAAAAACAACAACACTGTTAAAAGATATAAACATAACGATGATTAAAAAAGCATTATAACCCAGAGTAATAAAAGATGGCGTTCCAAATTACTCCGGGTAAATAACAATCGTGATAAGTGACCACCTATCACCAATAAACAATAACGGTAGCATCAAATATAAAGTTTGTTATATATATTTTGTGGTAAAATACATAGCTATAATTACAAATATATAAAAAGGAACAAACAAAATCATTCATTCAAAAGATTTCACCTGAAG
>CAZRMY010000195.1:0-2229 GCA_964601295.1 uncultured Thermoplasmatales archaeon
CCTGCGACCATCTGGTTATGAGCCAGACGCTCCGCCAGACTAAGCTACGAGCCCCTCAAATGCGTAGTTTACGCCTTAATATAAATTCTCATACTTAAACCTAAACCCTAAACAATTCACAAAGCTTTCATCATATGTACAGCTATTTCTGAGAGTAACATTCATTAATAAAACTCTCTTATAGTTTCAATGAATCATGCAGGACGTATTCACCCTCGCACGCTATCCATTCTTAGAAGATGCCAAAACATATATCGCTGAAAACGGTCCTACAGTCGATGAACTTCTAAACGATGTTCTCTATGAACGCGCGCGTGCTATTGGGATAGAACGGCTCGACAATGCGTTTAACAACCGCGATATCGGTAAACGACAGCTCGCCAGCGACACGGACTGTATTATGGAACTTCTATCATATCCTGTAGCTCGTATGGTAGCAGTATGTGTTGGTGACACCTATTTTAAACGCCGATACGCCCTTGGTGAAGCCTATCATGCCTACCAAAACTTGTTGAAAGAACCCCTCACCTTCCTGCTTACTATAGTTGATGAATTCAATCTTCACGTAAAAAAACGTGAAAACCAAAATCATATAGATATCTACTTTAAAGACTACCTTCGTTATGCTCCCACACGATATAAAGAGTGGAAAATGATCAACCGGGAGCTCACCAACGGATATATTCACATAACCCATAAAGATCTCGCTCGTCTGATACTTGAAGCACTGAGAGCACGAATAAACAACGAACTTGATGAACGCGAATGCACAAAAGCAATAACCACCACATTTGCCTCAGATATCAAACGATTCCAAAATACTGTCATGTTACACCGCAAAAAAATAGAGGCCACACCAGTCGGGCGTCTCAGCGTAGAAAAACTTCCCCCTTGCATGAAAAACATCCTCACCGCTATCCAGCAAGGAGAAAACGTGCCACATATGGGACGCTTTGCGCTCGTCGCATTTTTAAACTCATTAAAACTTGGTACCCAAGATATCCTTAAGCTATTCAGCACTGCACCAGACTACGAAGAAGAAAAAAGCCGCTACCAAGTAGAACACATCACCGGAAACAGCTCCACAACCTCTTATAAAGCACCGGGATGTGACAAAATGCGTACCTATGGACTTTGCCCTGTAAATGAACGTGACGATGATTGCAAACGGGTAGCACATCCACGAAGTTATTATAACCTGCAATGGAAAAAACGGAAAGAGAAAACATGAAACAATTTGTCACCTTCGAAGGTATTGATGGTTCCGGAAAAACCACGATTGCTAAAAGCATCTACAAACAATTATTGGAACAGGGAATTACTGTTGAGTACACCTATGAGCCCACAAATACGATGATCGGTCGCTGTGTGCAACACTACATTGAAACGCAATGTAACCCTTATGCTACCGCGTTTACGTTTATTGCAGATCGTATTGAGCATTGCAAACAAATTAACCAATGGCTACAACAGAAGAAGTTGGTGCTCTGTGACCGATATGCGGAATCAACATACGCTTATCAAGGCGCACAACTGCAAAACGATATAGATCTTCCAATGAAATGGCTCCAAGAACTCTCCGAGAAACATATTCTTACCCCTGATCGCACCTATATATTTGATATTAACCCAGAACTATCACTGAAACGCATTGCACATCGGGATAAACTGATACCTTTTGAACGCGTTTCGTTCCTTAAACAGGTTCGACATAATTATCTTCAACTTATCCATGGGAATCGTTTTGTTAAAATTGATGCAACACACCCTCAAAAGGCTATCATAGAAGAGCTTTTACAGGATATCCTCCTGTAATTAACATGCCTCCATTGCTTTTATGTCACTTTTAACAATAAAATTTAAATAGTTATACCATTATATTATTAGCTAACATAGGGAGGTAAATTATGAAATATTTCGTGAATCGTAAATATATTTTAAAGGCTGCTATATCACTAGTAGTTGCTCTAGCATTTATATTACCTGGAGCAGCAATGCAGAAACTACCTGAACAAGCAAATCAAAACCAAGTAAGATTAGCTGATTTTGAAATGTCTATTGGGAATTATGCAGCAGAAGCAGGTGATACCGGTGTTACTATTCTTGTGAATGGTTCCTGGGCTGAATCAATCGGAGGATATGAGATATATCTGCATTTTGATATTGATAACCTTGAATATTGGAAGGTTGATTACACGGGGACTTTTGGTGATACAGCAAATTATCAAC
>CAZRMY010000196.1:0-2227 GCA_964601295.1 uncultured Thermoplasmatales archaeon
CAAGGGAAAGGTAAATCGTGTGCCGCCGAAATGGGGAAGGACGGTAAGATCATATGTTGACGGTGGTTCATGTAATCGTTCATCGTATTGTTGTCGGTGTGTGATTAGTTTCTGATAGAGTTCCGCTTCATCACTCACTTGTAGATATCCACCTGTTTCGGTGCTATAGAATTCACTGTCGAATTCAACGACTAACCCCTGCGGTAGTGTTTTATCGTGAAAGCCATCCTTTTCATAGGAGTTTCTCCCAAAATTGATAGACACATAGTCAACCTCAGTACCAAGAAAATCAAGATATTCTTTTGCAGCGACTTTCACCTGGATGCCATCACGTTCATTGACACCAGATTTAACAATTTGTTTGTTTGCGGCAAAGATTACCCCATGGGCTTTTCCCATCTCGCCATAATCATATGATAACCATGCTTTATCCCCAAGATCAACATCATCAAACAATGATATCGTCCATTCTCGTTGGTTTGACTCAGGGTTTATATTTAGCGAATAAGTTTGAATAGTGTTTTGTTCACTGTAGAGATGCATAAAAGGGAGTATTTCTCCAGTATTCATTTTTTCAACAGAGACACTGCTTGATTTAAACGAAAGTAATGCCCCAAAACGACCGTCAATGTTTTCTTTTCCTGACACTGTGATATCTTGATTGAGCACTTGGTGTTTGGTGTGAACATTAATCTTTTTTTCAGTGGACGATGGCGTGTAATAATATTTGTAGACTGCAGTTGTGCGCAGATTTCCATCAGATGATTCGCTGGTGATGATGAATTCAACCATGAGATTACCATCGGTGAGTATATCATGTGATTTTAATTTTTGATCTGATGCAATTTCGTCTTCTTCTTTTTCACCCGCATAGTATGAGAATGCATAGGAGAGAATTTGATCGCATTGAATAGGGTCAAATTCGAGAGTTTGCGGTTTTTGTTTAATGATGACTTGTGAGAGACGCCGGTTGAGTAGTTCTCCTTCTTGTCCTACACCATATATGTAATAACCATCTTGTTTTATCGCGTAGTATTTTGCTTCAACGGGTATCTCTGGTAAGGGTTTTGAAAAATAGTATTCGTCTTCGACGGATACATGATCGGGATAGGTAATAGTTGGTTTTGAATCTGCATGGTAATAGATGAGATACCGTTCTGTGCCATCTGCATACTGGGGGATCAAGAAGATAATATTACATGCCGTTATGTGGTCGCTGTCTGTATATTCAAGGTTGTATATCTGCGATTCAAGTTCATGCCAGTGATTTCCATCCCAGCAGCATATTCGTATAGATGTTTGTTCAGGTGATTTGGTCCAACAGCTATGGTCGAAGGTTATAGGCATATCGATGGGTTGGTAACGAGCAGTATTTTCCGCGGTATCTATGGGTATGGTGAGTTCTTGATGATATGAGTAGCTGGTGTCCCAGGGTGGTAGTGAAGAGTCATGTGCATTGCTTAGTGGTAGTGTGTTCACTAGGGAGCCTAGGAAAAGTAGGAGGATGAGGTAGGTTGTCTTCTGGGGTAACATATTTTGTTGTAAGTCAGTATTTTATATTTAATACTATATATTAAAATTGTTTTTTTGGTTATAATAATGTTTTGTCGATGTGTAGTAGGTATTTGTTATATAGAAGTAGGTAGGAATCCGCTTTCGCCAAGTATTATCAATGCTGAGAATCCTATGGCATAAAGGACGTATTGAATGTACATAAGTGCCCATGCGTGTACGTTCTCTAGCTTTTGACTTTCGCTATGTTTCATCAGTAAGAAAAAAATAAGGCAGCTGGGTATAACAAAAAGCGTGAGTGGCAGTAGGTAGGGTTGTAGAAACTCCATGTCAATGTAGAGTGGTACTAGTGCGAATGGAAACACGAGAAATGGAAATGAGATAAACGATGCTTTTTTGATTCCGTAAGTGTTAATGAGCGTATGGGTCCCGGTTTTTTTGTCTGCTTCACTATCGATAATATCTTTCGTGGTCATACCACCGATGAAAAAGATCATCGCGATTGTGCCTATCATTAACGGCTGTGGTTGTAAAGGATTACCAAAGACGCTCCATGATGCAAGTATCCCCAGTAGACCCCGGGGTATGGCGATCCATATTTGGTTGATAAACAGATGTTGTTTCATTCGAGGAGGCAAGGAATAGGTAACCGTGAAAAGCATGATAAGAAAGACAATGATGCCAAACCAATAATTGATTGTGAGTGCTCGGAGTA
>CAZRMY010000197.1:0-2210 GCA_964601295.1 uncultured Thermoplasmatales archaeon
AAGCCTGAATAGTACTAACTTTGGCGGAAAAAACATCGAACTTATGGTTTACAACTCAACAACAAGCACCTGGAAAACCTACAATGCCAGGTATTCAGACTTTGCAACACTGACCCAGATAAATCCCTATGATGTCATTTGTATCAGAGCACCAGGGTTTGATCCTATCACCTATGACACTGACGACTGGTCCAGTTAAATAAAATAAGTAGAAGGAAAGTGAAAAATCTCCCTATGAGAAAAAATGAAGCAAGAAATAATCTCGCTATCAAGCTGAAATCACATCGATTGTTTTCATTTACTCTAGTGTGAATGCTTTTTATTGCCAGTCTCACCGTAGTAGTTATGGTTCTGCCGGATCAGGCAAAGGCTGCTGCTGCAGAAAAAACATATTTTTCATATGCTACTAGAGATACATATACTTCTGAATACTATCCAGATAATGAATATGGGTACGAAGATGTGTTAATAGTTGATCCAAGACATGGAATTTTACCTTCATCACACCAAATAAATCATTTTTTTGTTTACATGCCAGTGTCGAGTATTCCATCGGATGCCTACATCTATTCAGCAGACTTGTCACTATATTGTTGGTATAAATCTGGATCTGGAACTCACTATCACCATTGTTATCGAGTGAGTAGTTCCCAGCCGCTTTTTTCCGAAGCCACTACAAATTGGAATAATGAACCGGGTTACGATACATTTGAAGATTCTGTAACTGCGGGAACTGGGTGGAAAACATGGAATGTCAAAGATAGTGTTGAAGACTATATAACTGGTAGTGATATTAACCGTGGATGGTTTATTAAAGATAGTGCAGAGCCTGACAGCGCCAACTATGTAGTCAAATATCGTTCAGACGAATATACCACTGCAAGTTATCGTCCAAAATTGGAAGTCGAGTATTGTGTGCCAGCAGATGTCCAAACAAATGCAGCAACATCAGTAACGTCAACAAGTGCAACCTTAAATGGGGAGGTGGTTGATGATGGTGGAGATGAATGCTCTTACGCCTTTAGACATAGACTTTATGCCGATGCTTATGGGGAGGGAAAAATTATTTATACAGGTACGTTAGAAACAAATGACCCTTTTTCTAAACCGATTTCAAGTCTCGTTGAAGGACGGAGATATTGTTTCCAACCAATACTTAACAACGACGCTGGACTTAGTGACTGGGGAACTGAACTCAGTTTTCTTACTGCACCAGGAGCAATGACTGATTTTACTGCAACACCCTTTGGCATTGGACAAATCAATCTGACATGGTCTAACGGTGCTGGGGGAGACGGTGCCTACATAGAATACAGTACAACATCAGATGTTTCATGGGACCCTGGAGATCATACTTCACTTGGAAATAAAGGTGGTACCAGTTTTAATCATGAAGGTCTTGAAAGGAATACAAGCTACTACTACAAGGCATGGCCGTATGCCTATGATGGCACATGGACATCAGATGGAACTGATATAAAACCTTACGGTACTGCAACCGCTGTAGTAGATGATCAAACAGAAGACTTCCCTCGTCAATGGTTTGTTGTCGATGGCAATAATCTCCACTCCTGTTGTGAGGGAGAGAGCCCAGATCTTGAGGCAGCACTTGATGGAACCGGCGTCTGGTCCCATAATGTTGATGAAATACATTGGTTTATTATCGATCTTGGAACAAACTACACTGTCGGAAAGATAAGGGGACGATCAATCACCGCTGATGATCCAACAATAGTAAATGTTTATGTGAGCAGAAACTCAACCTTTGCAGATGGAACTGCAGAACAGGATAGGGTAGCAAGTGACATTTCAACATGGCAAGACACCCTCAATTGGGTAACAGTAGATTCCACTGATAAGGATGGACGGTATATCAAGGTGGAAATAACCTCTACAGAAGATCCCAGCAATTATATTATGTGGGGAAATCAACTAGGAGGATTTACGATATTCGATGCATATGTTTCCAACTGTCTCCCTGAGATGAAATGGTCATCAAACACTTCAACACCTGATTCTGGTTCACCTGTAAGCTTTGATGCCGGTGAATCTTTCGATAAAGGAGGATCCATTACTTCATATAAATGGGATTTCGATAACGACGGGTCTACGGATCAAACAACAGCAGGATCAACAACGGCCTTTTCATATAATATTTCAGGCGTATATTACCCAACCGTTACTGGCGTAGATAACGCTAGTTCAGAAAA
>CAZRMY010000198.1:0-2163 GCA_964601295.1 uncultured Thermoplasmatales archaeon
CTCCAGCGAGTGCACCACCGATTCCGCCAACAAAATGATCATATCCCGGTGCAATATCAGTTACCAGTGGACCGAGGACAAAATAAGGGGCCTCATTTGTAACTTTTTTCATGACCTGAACATTAGCCGCTATATCATTAAGTGGCATATGACCGGGTCCTTCTACCATCGCTTGCACATGTTTTTCCCGTGCGCGCTCAACGAGTTCACCTATGATGAGAAGTTCCTGGAATTTTGCACGATCATTAGAATCATATAAGGCACCAGATCGCATGCCATCTCCTAGACTTAACGTTACATCATACTCGTAGGCTAGTTCTAAGAGGTAATCAAAGTTTTTATACAATGGATTCTCCGCATTATTATGCAAAATCCAGGCCATATGAAAGGCCCCTCCACGTGACACCATTGGTATCAAACGATGCTGTCGTTGAAGACGCTGCACACTTTGTTTAGTGACCCCCACATGTGTTACCATAAAATCAACACCCTGTTTTGCTTGATGCTCAAACTGGTTAAACATGTCGTCTTCAGTCATTTCCACGATCGCGCCATGCTTATCTATGGCCTCTATCCCTGCTTGATAAATTGGAACCGTGCCAAACGGGACATCAACTGTTTTCAGCAGCTGTGCACGAATCTTATCAAGATCCCCACCAGTTGAAAGATCCATTAACGCATGTGTTCCTGCCTCAACTGCGACCCGTGCTTTTCTCAGTTCTTCATCAATATCGCAGTGTTCTCTTGAAGTCCCGATATTAGCATTAACTTTCACACGTAATCCCTTCCCAAGACCTACAGCGGTAGGCGCATGAATAGGATTATGTGGGATGACAATAGCTCCTGCTGCAACACGGCGGGCTACAACCGCGGGGTCAAGTCCTTCTGATTTGGCAACCTGTGTTATCTGCGCGGTTACGCTACCTTGCTTTGCATGTGCCACCTGTGTCATAACAAAACCACCAAATACCAAAAGCTCTATTAAACCTTTCAATACAAGTACGTACCCACTATTATTTAAACACATAGATACCTTTATATCATAGTCGTGTATTCGGCCTGAAAAATCCTAGGTGGCCCCTATAATGATTAATGCGTACATACTGATTTCCATGGAACCGGGAAGCTCAGAAAAAGCTATTAATGAAATGCGGAAAATCGATAACGTCGAAAAAATATCTGTTATTGCTGGAGATTTCGATATTGTCGTACGCGTCAGAGTAAAAAGCCTTGATAAACTCCTTAAAGTAACTGATGAAATCCAAATGATAAATGGCATTAGAAAAACAACCACGCAAGTCATAGAGAAAGAAATTGCCTTATGAGAATAAGAATTCGAAAACGATATCTGTTTTATATTCTTGCGTTTTCTTCAGCATTACTTGCAGCGATATTATCAGGTGTTGACGCATATGCACAACTTTTTATCACCAACCCTTGGGCACTCGGTCTTGCTATCTTCATCGTCGGAGCGCCAATATCGCTCTTGTTTTCACTAATTTTATCCATACCGTATAAAGAAAAGAGTATCGGTGCACATACTGTTGATCCAACCTTCAAAAAAATACGACTGCTAAAAAAAGAGGAAATCCGCTACCATCTTCTGGCCGGGCTAGGAAACGCAGCACTCACCATAGGATATTTTCTAGTGTTATCCCAAATGAGAGATCCTTCAGTGGTCCTCCCGTTCACGCAAGTGGTCATACTGTATCTTGTCATTATTGAATCAATGTCAGATAAGGACACACCTACGCTAGTTGAAATTCAATCAGCAATCATTGTCACCTTTGGTGCTATACTTGGATCCATTAGTCTCTCCGGGACGATAAGCCTCGAAGCACTGGCTATTGTTTTTCTCATCATCAACCCCGGGTGGGTGCTCCTTTCAATTTACCAACGAAAACTTAAAATCATGAGACTCGCCAAACGACCCAATGACTCAATTAACATCCGATTGTACAACGTGATCTTTGCCGCTATTTTCAGCATCATCTTTATCGCCTGTTACGACTTTCTTACAGGTGGTACTACACTTATTGAGGCGTTTACAGTTTCGTATCAATACTTCAGCGTATTTGCCATCATTGGAACCGGTACTTTTTTCTCCTTTGTATTCTACATCCGCGCTTTGGGCATAGGCAAAGCAAGTGTTACCCAAGCAGT
>CAZRMY010000199.1:0-2139 GCA_964601295.1 uncultured Thermoplasmatales archaeon
TTTGAAGTTTTCTTTCACGAAGGTTGTTTTTCTGTTAAGGCTGACGATGATTATTTCCCGTGTCTATTTGAAGCCCCACCAGAAGATTATTTGGAAGTCATTGGAAACGTGTTTGAAAATCCTGAACTGATTAGATAGGCAAACGAGGGGGAAATATGAAAAACCTAATTTTAGCAATCGTAGTTTTGTTGGCAGGGATTATTTTCGGATGCTCCGATGCTGATGTGGCATCAAGAAACCTATCAAAATCAGCAGACCAATTTGAGATAAACCGCCGTATTGTTTTTTACAACGGCATAACTGACACCTATATGCTGACCATCGAAGGGTTGTGTTCACTTGGCAACCTGGATGGCCCTAAAGAGCTTACTGTTACTTGTAAGACAGGACCTAAAGAATACAAGAAACACTTCTTAGGTCTGTCCGACAATGTAACTTATTTTGTGCAACAAATCGAAAGTGCAGGGGTATCTACACAACGATATCGTGTAATATTTAAACCATCAGCAATAATCCCCGATATAGATTTGGAATAATAAGCGTGGGCGGTGAATGCGGTGAGCGAACGTGTGTCGTAATGATAAATTTACGCAATGCGTGGACGGGGATTTTAAATCGCAGGCATAGACCGAGCCGTTGCATAGGAAATGCCATGTAGGTTTATCAGCAAATACACAAGGCTCACCGCAGCGGTAGCCGAGGGTGGAACAGGTCATAGACCGGAGAAAATAGGGAGCGGTAGGCTGCCGCACCGCCCCGATAAATTGGAAGGAGGATAAGCATGGACCCGAAAACCTACGAAGATTTAGTCAAGGAAGAGATATTACATAAATTACATAAAATATGTGGTGTTTGTTCTGTTTGTGGGAAGGTTGGATGTAGGCACAAAGCCAACACGAATTTGCCAGATACGTTAAAAACAGAGGACGTGCTCAGCGCAATAGATAATTAGGAGGGATGATGCAATTTTACTGTGTTAAATGTGATCAGTATTTTTACGAAGAAAAACATTGTTATAGGACAGGGGCAATAATGGGGAATGCTTGTGTATGCGAGAAGTGTGCAAAAAAGGTTAAATATGCCGGGATGATAAAAGAAGATGAAGTTAAGAATGAGCGTGAATAACCGCCCCGAAAGGAGGGATGAATGAAAATAGATGAAGCGATTGCTTTTTTAAAGGATTGCCAAGCAACACATTTAGAATGGGCTGAAATCTTTGAGAACGATCCAGAAAGAGAACGAGAATTGGTTATGACAGGATTGTGGGATGACGCCAAGGAACACCGGAAATTAGAAAGACAATATGGGGATGTTATTGCACTGTTAAAAGGCCTGATCGTGGAGATTGACAACAGGCCTATTGAGCCCGGCTTGCTTTATTTGAAAAATAAACACGCCAAGGAGAGATGAATGAACGTACACGACATAGTAAAAACTATAGAACATAGTAACGCTGACAAGGATTGCCCTTTATGTAAAGGAGCTGGATCATACCCAGCTTTGCATGTAGGAGAATATGAGGAAATTAGGGTAAGCGTGAAATGCTCTTGCACACGGAGGAGGGATGATGAAAGGTTGTATTAATTGCAAGCATCAACCTGATTGGATTTTTACAAACTCACAAGGGTATAAATATGGGAGATGTAAAAACACAGGACGTGGTGTATGGGACGATCATTTGGCTACAAATCATTTTATGTATGCTGATAGATATTGTTTTTATTGGTGTCCGCTCGAAGACGCACAGAAGGAGGATACGGAATGAAACCATGCCCATTTTGTGGACATAAAGAAACAGTAGTTTGCTACCGAGCCTTTGACAAGGGGTATGTTGTCAAGTGCTTGTATTGCCAAGCACGAGGCCCACTGATAGACACCCGTGATAAGGCACGTGAGTGGTGGGATGAAAGGAAGGAGTACGGTACGCTCAGTTCTATAACAGGTGAATCTAATGAATATAAAAGTTGGTGAAAAGTATAGAATATTCTGGAATACAGGGAATCCTAATAATAAACTAATCCACGTACTAGCTATTGTAGACAATGATCAAGTTGTGTACAAAACATGGTCAAGGTACAAGAAACGATGGTATTATGCTATTAATCCAATGTTGTTTTTTGATCTAGTAGATAAAGATGG
>CAZRMY010000200.1:0-2123 GCA_964601295.1 uncultured Thermoplasmatales archaeon
CTATTTGCTGTATTCTTTTCCTTTTTCATCCTACCACAAACCTAGCAACTTCCACCATCCCAGACCCAGTGTCATAAAAACACCAATCCCGATGAGATTAAGAATCAACCCCGGTTTTAGAAAATCCCTGGTTCGCAACAATCCTGTGTCATATACCATGGCAGACCCAGGTGTACCGATTATAAACATAAACGCAAATGCAGAGGGCAACGCTACCACATACATTCCCATGAGCGGTGATAGCCCTATTGTTGCAAACACGGATAAAACAATAGGTAAAATCGTGCCAGTAGCTGCTGAATTACTCATCACCTCAGATAAAAAAATGGTTAACATTACCACAATTAAAATGACCACATAGGGGTAGGCAGTTGCATACGTAATCAACTGGTTGGCTATATATGAACTCGCACCTGTCTCCACTAAGGCAAATGCAAGAGTTATAGCACCACCATACAGAAAAATAATACCCCAGGGTAGCTTGTTTTCCACATCCTCCCATGTAAGCGTTTTGGTGACACCGAGAAGACCTGCTATTAACACCGCAATAGTTGCCATGCCTACAAGGGACCCAAACGTTGCCCAGAGCACAAAGGCAGTTACCAAGAATATGATCACTTTGATCTCGCCTTTTGATATGTCCCCTAAGTTATGTACTTCCGATTCTAGGAACTCACGCATTTTTCTCATATTAATTTTTTCTAATGGATACACTTTCATCATCACAAAATATACCACAAAAATCATCAGAAACACAATTGGTGCAGCAGCAAGAAACCAGTTAAGAAAACTCACAGTATTACCTGTGTTTTGATAATATAAGGAAATTGCTAATGGATTACGTGCACCACCTAACAATGTTGCCATACTCCCAACAGAAGAACCATAGGCCAAGGATAACAACACTGATCGAGAAAAATTCGAACCGGTTAAATCTGTAGAGCTCGATCGCATAATACTCAACACAATAGGTATCAATAGTGCTACGACACCATGAGCGGGCATGGTCATAGATAATAACGCACTCACAATGGTTATGCCTAGTAAAAAACGATGAGGTGATTTACCAAATCGTTTGAGAAAGGTTAATGCAATTCTTTTATCAAGATTATGTTTACTCAAAGCAAATGCTAATATAATTGCACCTACAAGAAAAAAGATAGTGGGCGCCCCGATACCTTGAAACGCACTTTCTGGAGAAAAAACTCCGGTTATCACCAGGAGAACAGCGATAATGAAAAAAACTATCGGAAACGATACTGGCCGGGTGATCCAAAGGGTGACGGTTAACGCAAATATCGCTAGCGTCCGTTGCCCTGCAACACTTAATCCATCGGGATTTGGGAGTATGACTATTATCGCAAAAATAATAAATGCTAACGCTAAATATATCCACCGGTATTTTTCTTCTGGTGTCACATTAATCTCAATCCAGAAACGATGTCTTTATTGAAAAATATACTCCTTACCTAAAAAATAAAAGAAAAAGATTATTTTATTATTCTTTTACATATACCTCATCAGTGTAATGATCCACTCGTCGGGTGCCATCCCATAAGTAAGCATGGATAGTATAAAGTCCTTCTTCTTCAGGTGTTATCTCCGCGGAATACATGATTTCCTCACCGGGAGTAAGATCCTTGGTGTTTATCTCCGCGAGATTTTCAAATTTACCTGATGGGGTTTCAGCCCAGAATTCTAAATCAAGTTCTTGGCTGCCTTCCAAACCCATAAGATTTGCTTCGCAGCGTAAATTCTCTCCTAATGGTGGGTAGGGTTCGGTCATTACAAACATTGATCGTATCTCAGCGGGTTCAGTTCCAACTTTTAATGACAGTGTTGGAGATTCCACATAAATTGGTTCACTACCTCTCAGGCCAGCAACTGATATATACATATCTGTCGTCGCTGAAGCAGACACCTTAAAGGGTATTAATCGTTCTTCGTTTGAATTTAACTCAAATATATACTCCCCGGTACTCACTGGTTGTAGATAGAAAGAATCCAACGAATTAATTTTAACATCTAAATTTTTCAATGTATCTTTACTGATATTTTTCAGTCGTATAGTAATCCATTTAGTTCCCGCGTCAATTTTATCGGTTTGTAACTCAAACTCTAAT
>CAZRMY010000201.1:0-2107 GCA_964601295.1 uncultured Thermoplasmatales archaeon
ATGTCAGACATTGATTTTGATTGAACAATTTAAATCCTCCCGATACTTGGATATGTTTTATAATGTGTTTCCTGAGGCAAAAGAGCAGAATCCCGGTGGATTGCATTCATATAAATTTCCTGAGTTAAAAAATGTAATCGTGTTAAGTGATCAAGGACAACCAGGGATGTTTACCTCCCGTGATGTATTAGACTTTGGCGCTGTGGTATCTGATAGCGAGCTGGCTGACCGAGAGGGAATGTTAGATCCAGATGATATTATAAACATTCAATATACCTCTGGTACTACCGGGTTCCCAAAAGGGGCATGTTTAACACATCATGGTGTTGTGAATAACGCGTTCTTCGTGGGACAGAATATGCGTTTCAGCCATAGGGATAGATTATGTATCCCGGTGCCATTCTATCACTGTTTTGGTATGGTGCTTTCAAATATGTTATGCGTTAATTACGGTGCTACCATGGTGCTACCTGGGGAATATTTTGATCCACTTGCTACATTGCAGGCTGCGTCTCAGGAGAAGTGTACTGCGTTAAATGGTGTTCCCACAATGTTTATAGCAGAGTTGGAGCACCCTGAATTTTCAACTGTTGATTTATCACCTCTCCGCACAGGTATCATGGCGGGTGCGCCCTGCCCGATTGAATTAATGCAAAAAGTTCGATCGAAAATGAACATGCGCGATATCACTATTTGTTATGGGCTTACCGAAGCATCTCCAGTGACCAATCAAACCCGTTTTGATGCACCAGTACGCTTACGCGTGGAATCTGTCGGGCGTCCGTTACAACATACAGAAGTAAAAATCATTGATCCTACTACAAAAAAAGTGGTATCTATTGGCGAACAGGGTGAAATCTGTATCCGAGGATTTCAAGTAATGAAAGGATATTATAATAACCCTGATGAAACCAACCGGGCTATTGATATCTCACACTGGTTGCACACCGGTGATATAGGGGTCATGGATGCCGATGGTTATCTAAAGATCACCGGGCGTTTAAAGAATATGATAATCCGCGGAGGAGAAAATATTTATCCGCGGGAGATCGAGGAGTATCTGTACACGCATCCAGAGATAATTGAGGTGCAGGTTTTTGGTATCCCTGATGAAAAATATGGTGAGGAAGTAGCTGCATGGATAAAAAAACGATCACAAAGCACACTTTCTGAGGATGATGTCAAAGCATATTGTAAAGGGAAGATTTCGCATCAAAAGATTCCGCGGTATATCAAGTTTGTAGATGAATTCCCAATGACGGTAACTGGAAAGATTCAGAAATTCCGTATGCAGAAGGAGTTTACAGAGGAGTTGCAATCTCAAAGTAAAGTTTCTGTTTAAAATCACCTCCTCTGTTTTTTTAGAATAGGTGGAGGGTATATCTGGATTGTTTCGGCAAAATTTCATAAACTCATCTGAGATTAATAGTTGTAGGTTGAGGAGAGTGTGAGAGATGGTGATGGAAAATTTTTCTAATTTCATGTCAAAGTTATCACTTGAAAATATTTTCAGTGGAGATCTTTCTGCATTTTTACCAATGGCCTATCTTATCATAGCAATGGCAATTTATGCGATTGCAATATGGCATTTTTATCGTTTTATCGCCCGGCGTGACTGTTTTAAGTTAAGTCCGTGTAAACATAAGCGTTTGATTGGGTTTTTAAAGTATACTTTTTTGTTTCCGTTTGTCGCATTTTCTTTTTTCATAGGTTTTTCGTTGTTGTTGTTGTTTCTTACCCGGGATCTAGATATTGATCAGGTGTTGTCTACGGCGTTTGCCATTATTGTAGCAATTCGTATAACCGCGTACTATTCTGAGGATTTATCAAAGGATCTTGCAAAAATGCTTCCTTTTGCACTTCTTGGCTTATTTTTAGTTGATCCTTCGTATTTCCGCTGGGAGGATATAACAGCAAAAGTAGAATCGCTTCCTGAGTTTTTTATAAACTAAGGCCGAGAATACTGCGTGGACCGAAGTAAAACGAAGGGCCCGCAGATGAGAGGCCGTCTCTTTTTCTCCTGATAAACCATACTCTTTTTTTGTCGCACGCGGCAGGCGTTTCGCCTGCCCATGAACGGTGCGACAGGAACCATAGATTATGAATG
>CAZRMY010000202.1:0-2105 GCA_964601295.1 uncultured Thermoplasmatales archaeon
GAATGGGGTATCTGGTTGAAAATAGTTACCTTTCTTTACCTTCCGAAGTACTGTTATAAGAAATAATCTTAAATAGCAAACAACCGATATAACACTGGATGCACTTGGAGTGATACACAAATGGCAATAGTACCAATTATATCATTAGATAAATACCGTGACACCGTCGGAGATACAACCATCGAAAACATCTACTCAGAAGCCGCACCATTATCAGAAAAAACCGTTGTACACATGAACTCAACCTACCAGGGCGGTGGCGTCGCAGAAATACTCAATGGACTTATCATACTCATGAATGATGTCGGCATAAAAACCGACTGGCGCGTCCTCCACGGTGACCTTGATTTTTTTACCATCACCAAAAAATTTCATAACGCCTTACAAGGAGACAAAATCAACTTCTCCAAAAAAAAGAAAGAAATCTACTACATCAACAACGTCAACAACGCGATTTTCACGCATATCAACCATAATTTTGTTATTGTACATGATCCTCAACCCCTCCCCATTATCACCTGCTACAAGAAAAAACAACCCTGGATATGGCGATGTCACATAGATATCTCCGAGCCAGCAAAAAACGTCTGGGATTACCTAAAAATGTTTGTCCTAAAATATGATGCCATGGTCGTCTCCATGAACAAATTCAAACAAACAGACATCCCTGAAACCATCATGCCTCAATATATCATACGACCATCAATTGATCCATTAAACCTCAAAAATAAAGCAATCCCCCAATCAACAATTTCCAAATATTTATCAAAGAGCGGCATCAACCCCGAAAAACCCATTATCTGCCAGGTATCACGTTTTGACAAATGGAAAGACCCAGAAGGCATGGTAAAAATATTTAATATTATCAAACAAAAAGTCAAATGTCAACTCATACTCGTCGGCTCAATGGCCACCGATGATCCGGAAGGACAAGACATCTTCGAACAACTCGAAAAAACCGTAGAAAACGAACCCGACATCCATCTGATGATAAACGCACCCGATATCGTCATAAACACCCTCCAAAGAGAATCCGCGGTCGTCATCCAAAAATCCCTCAAAGAAGGCTTTGCCATCACCGTGAGTGAAGCACTCTGGAAAGGAACACCCGTGGTCGCATCAAATGTCGGAGGTATACCATCACAGGTACTCGACGGCGAAAACGGATTCCTCGTAAACCCACGAGACCTACAAGGATTTGCCGACAAAATAACCTGGTTGCTAAAACATCCAAAAGAAGCAGCACAGATGGGAAAAAATGGGAAAAAACACATAAAACAAAACTTTCTCATAACCCGTCATTTACTTGACTACATTCAACTATTAAAAAAATTCCAATAGATATAAAACAATAAAACGTAGTCAGATTATGGTTCCCTTTCAAGGATAGCAACATTTCTTACTGTAGAAATAGAGTTCAATGGAAGCACAATATGTTTTTCTGCACCCTGATCTGATAAGCAGATATCCCCATTTTTGTCAGGGACGACAAGCACCGACGGCTGGAAATCTTTGGTATCTGCAGTAACAAGTTTTTTAATAACTCCAACTAAACAGCCCTCACGAGTTAAAACAGCTTTTCCAACGAGCTCATCATGAGATGTCATAGTGACACATATTCCTAATCTATCTTCATACATTTAATAGTATGTGAAAAATCCTTCCATATTAACTTGAATATACATCAATTTCATCAGGTAATAGATCGCGTCTACTGAGAAACCGGGCTTGATTCCGCCGATATTTAAACAGGATATCAGCTTTTTCATCCTGTATCTCCCAGGGGCTGATTATAAGTAAATCACCCATGCGTAACCGGGAGAGCTTCCGTCGTTTACCACCAGGCACTCGCGCTAAGCGTGTTTTACCATCTTCACAAGAAACACGCATCCGAGAACCTGTGAACACCTGATCTATAACCGCGAACAGCTCGTTTTCTTTTTCCTCCGGCATGGGCAGTCGTATTTGATTGTATTTATTCTGTTGCATATTATCACAGTATCTCTGCCGGTCTACGACCCTGGTTCTATATTAATGTTACGATTATTTTGGCTTTGGGACAATATTATTTTTGCTAGGCTTTACCCCAATCAACTTTGAGATCC
>CAZRMY010000203.1:0-2098 GCA_964601295.1 uncultured Thermoplasmatales archaeon
AAAAAATAAAAGAACACAAACTCAACAGAGTAATTGTAGCAAGTTGTACCCCGCGTACTCATGAACCCTTGTTTCAGGATACAATCCGGCAAGCTGGGCTTAACCCGCATTTGTTTGAAATGGCAAACATCAGAGATCAATGCTCTTGGGTACACATGAATCAACCACAACCAGCGACGCAAAAAGCAAAAGATCTCGTGAGAATGGCGGTATCAAAAGCACGATTAATTGAACCCTTACCAAGTATTACGCTTGATGTTACACAAAACGCGGTTGTGATCGGCGGGGGTATTTCAGGTATGACCTCAGCACTTGCAATTGCCAACCAAGGTTACCCCGTATATCTAATAGAAAAAGAACCCCAGATTGGAGGAAATGCATCCCACATTTATTGGACCGCAAAGCATGCTGACGTACAACAGTATCTAAAACATTTGATTAAACAGGTTGAAGAACATAAAAAAATCAAGATACTCACAAACGCAACAATCGAAAAAATTGAGGGGTATGTTGGCAACTATACCACTACCGTTACCAATCATTCACAAACCACTATAAAGCATGGAGTTATCGTTGTTGCTACAGGTGCAGAAGAATACAAACCAAAGAAATACTTATATGGCGAGGACTCAAAGGTATTTACCCAGAATGAATTTGAACAGGCTCTTGCAAAGAACAACCGTAGACTTAGCAAAAAAACTATTGTGATGATTCAATGTGTTGGCTCACGTGATGACACCCATCCTTATTGTAGTAGAATTTGTTGTCAAGAAGCACTTAAAAACTCGCTTAAAACCAAGGAACTATACCCTGATGCTGAGATCTATATTCTTTATCGTGATATGCGATCGTATGGTTTCTTTGAAACCTACTATGAACAAGCCCGAGAGAAGGGTATTATTTTCATCCGTTATGAACCAGAACAAGAACCCCTGGTTAAAAAAGGCAAAGATGATATCGAAATACAGGTAACCGATCTTATTTTAGATGAGCAGTTAACTCTTCATGCGGATTATCTGGTTCTCAGCCCAGCGATCATCCCTCGAAAAGATGCGGTCACGCTAGCACAAATGCTCAAAGTACCCGTTAACGAAAACGGTTTCTATCTTGAAGCACATGTAAAACTCCGTCCCGTTGATTTCGCTACAGAGGGCGTATTTGTAGCAGGTATGGCACATTCGCCTAAAAACATTGAAGAATCCATCGTTCAGGCCTATGCAGCAGCGTCACGTGCACTTAGAATCATTTCACAAGATACCTACAGAACTGAGGCAATTGTTGCTCATGTTAACGAGGATTTATGCAGTGGATGTGGTATCTGTGAGACCACCTGCCCATATGGTGCTATAGAACGCACCACCAAAACTATTAACGGTGAAGAAAAACTGGTCTCCCACGTTACTGAAGGTTTATGTAAAGGATGCGGCAGTTGTTCTTCATCATGCCCCAGCGGTGCTATAGAACAAAAAGGATTCAAAATAAATCAAATACAAGCAATGATTAACTCAGCAGCTGAATAAAAAAATTATTACCATCCATCTGAAGCCATGAAATTACAACCAGTAGAATATCACTATCATACAAATCTCACCTGGATCGGTGAAAAAAAAGGTATCTCACGATCACAGGGAAAACCGGACATAGATATCGCTTGTCCCCCTGAATTTGGTGGTCACCCTAACCTATGGACACCAGAAGATTTATTTCTTGCCTCTATTGAAACCTGTACCATGACCACTTTTTTGTTTTACGCTGCAAACACCAACATGGAATTCAAATCATACCAAAGCACCGCGACAGGCACTGTAAAAATGGTTGGTAACTCCTTTGAATTTCATAACATACAACTTGATATTAGCATAGAGGTTTTCTCGGAGCGAGATAAACGTAAAATTGAACGTATTTTCAAGCATATAAAAAAAGCGTGCCTTACCTCAAATTCTATTCTTTCAAACGTAGAATATAACCTGGAAATCAATATTAACTAGGAAATAGTTTTTAAAGACCTAGCTAATAACTTTTAAAGGATATTTTCCTTGGAACTATCGACATAGATATCCATAATGGAGGTATAGTAGATGACAAAAATTGAAGGGTA
>CAZRMY010000204.1:0-569 GCA_964601295.1 uncultured Thermoplasmatales archaeon
GACGGCGATACTGTTTATGTGAATAATAGCAAGGTGTATCTTTCAGCAACTCCGCATACGTTAGGTTCTGGTGGTTGGGTCGAGTTTGTTGTTACACCAAAGGACCTACAGATACCGTATTTTGACGTGGTATGGGGATTTGATACCAGTTATGCAAAGCCCTCTAAACCGCAAGTATGGTTAAATTATACACATACCCTATATACATGGGGATGGGTGAACGAATCGACATCTGTAGATGTCTATAATGTAACAAGCGGAGAAGATCTAGGCATCGAGAATTATGATTCCTATGAGGTAACATACGGCAGTAAAAACAATACAAAGCTATGGAGAATTACCAACAGTTTGCAGGAAATAATCATCGCTTTCAATTCGCAGCAGCATGTTGATGATGATTATCGCTTTTTTTACAATGATGATTTTTTGAGAAAGATACCGTATGAAAAGACGTTTTATGACTGGAAGGATGTTAGTTTTGATTTTGAGATATACAATTATGAGCATGGTGGTATGAACACGTGGTATGCCTTGAGAAACATCGAAACGAAGGCATATCGCTTTCGTGC
>CAZRMY010000204.1:579-2047 GCA_964601295.1 uncultured Thermoplasmatales archaeon
ATTCCTTTCGGTGGATTGGAAGGCACATCAGGTAAGTATTGGTGGGCGTTAAAGCCGTCTAGCGAGACGATACACGAAGCGATACAGAATAATCATTTCTATACCCTCGACCCTTGGTGGGATTCTGACTGGACATATCGTAAGGAGATTACTCTTAACAGCAGTCAAGTACCGTCTACTCTTACGAATTTTTCCGTATTGATAAATATTACTGATACCGATTTGCGTGATAATGCAAATAGTAATGGTAGTGATATAGTTTTTACAAATGCTACTGATACTAAGCTTAACCATGAAATAGAGTTATGGAACTATACCACTGGTCGTCTTGTTGCTTGGGTTAATGTAACAAGTCTTTCCTCAACAAGTGATACAACGATTTATATGTATTATGGTAATAGTGGTGCTAGTAATCAGGAGAATGTTGCTGGTACGTGGGATAGTGGTTATAAGGGTGTATATCATAAAAGTGATTTAACAACTTCTACGATTGAGGATAGTACAAGTAATAGTTATGATGGTACTAAAAAAGGTGCTAATGAACCAGTTGAAACCACCGGTATAGTCAATAAAGCTCAGGATTATGATGGTAGTAATGATTATATTGATGTTAATCTTTCAGTGAGTCGTTCAGCAAGTACAGGTACTGTTAGTGCATGGGTTAGAAGTGAATCTGCTACAGATCAGGTTATTTATGCAGTATGTAGGTCTAATAGTAATTATTATTATCTTTGGTTTGCTATAAGGGGTACGAATGATGGGCGTATTTGTTGTCAAGGACCAACAACTGGTCCTGTAAACACTATTGTTTTACAATATGATATAGGGGCTACTTTATTTAATGGAGATTGGTATAATCTTGTTTTAACATGTGATGGTGTCAATGAAAATAAATTGTATATAAATGGAGAATATGTCTCGTGGACTGCTGCTACTGGTAATACTAAACTTTGGTTTGATAATGTTGCATCTCCAACACGTTCATCTATGGGTTTGATGCGAAGAGCAACACCTTTTGGTCCTTTTAACGGAGATATGGATGAAATACGTTTTAGCAATATTGCTCGTTCTGCTGATTGGATAAATACAGAATATAATAATATGTTTAATGCCACAGATGGTGGTTTTTTTACTATTGGCAGTCAGGAAACAGAGGGGGCAACAGCATCATGGCAGCAAGAATATACATGGAACATCAGCTTTTCAAACACAACTAAAATGTCTAGTTTACATGGAATGACCTGGAATGTAAGTTTTAGTAATACTACTGTTTTTCAACAAGCAACGATGTTTAATGTCTCCTTTAGCAACGATACGATATTTAGACAAACTGAGATGTTCAATATTTCCTTCTCAAACAATACCGTGAGATATGGCCAAATCACCATGTTCAATATTTCCTTCAGTAATTCTACGACATTTGCTCAACAAGCTCTCTTCAACGTTAGTTTCAGTAATACTACAACAA
>CAZRMY010000205.1:0-1901 GCA_964601295.1 uncultured Thermoplasmatales archaeon
ATTAAAATATAGTATGCCGCTTATCAGTCCTACAAACATTACAATCCACATATCCAATAAAACCTGCATACCTGTTAAATCGCTGTTGCATATCCAATAAAGAACAGGGATTGTCGAACAAATTAATGTTATGACTGCTAAAATGTATGTTAGTATTTTTTTAATCTTATTGTGCATATATTCTGTTATTTGTATGTATTGTGCGGTTTTGTTGTTTATATATACAGTTGTGTGTAATAGCTACATCCGTACTAAAGGAGTAACCCAACCAAAATTAGCATCGTATTTCTTTTCAATTACTCGGTCAATAGCAAAAGCAGGCTCAGGTATTGGGTCGCTTGCTATAGTAGCTCTAATTAATTGCACTTCATATAATTGTCCTGCTTTTGGTTCAAAGTCAGGGTCATTCTCTACACAGTCTTGTATTAATTGTGGGTCGCTGTATATGTTGAATGTGTCATTTATAACGCCTGCCAAGTCCAAATAAAATCCGTCAGTGGTTGGGTCGTAATCTTCTTCGCAATAAATGTTTACTATAATCATAATTTCGTTATTTAAACCGCTACTACACACAACAATGTGTATAAGTAATGGCACGTTAAAGTTTGTGGCATAATTTAAAGGTTCGGTGCATGTGCCACTACTCATACACTCGTCCGTTAGCGGTAATTTAACGGCTCGACTTCCCATACCGCATCAATACTCATTGTGCTTCCGTCTGTGAATGCAAAACATATTTCATCTCTATAATCAAGTCTTGCTCTTGCAGGTTCAAATTCACTGTTATGAAATGGTTTTACCCAATAAAAACTATCGCTAACAACAGCTATATTTAATTTATGGCACTCATCAATAAATTTACCTATTGCTTTACTTTCATCATTTGTTATTCCATTTTCCATATCGTATATTTTAATCATAAACTAAACATATTGCCATACGTTACATCCCGAATTTTAAATACTGCTTAATCTCTTCTTTGGTGCTCAATACATATCCATCCTTTTTATACCTCTCCAAACAATCATCACAAACACAGCGATAAGATATACATCTATTCCCTTCACGGTCATGATCTTTTACTTCGATCATATTTCCTTTGTTAATTTGATGTCCGCATGTTGCTATTGTTGTCATTTGTTCATTATTTTTGTTTGTTCAGTTCCCGTGAACAATTAGCTTTATTTTTAGATTTGTACCGTTTTTTGGTGCTGTTCTCAAATTTATTCTACTTGCACATAACGTTTCATATAATTTACAAATCATGTTGTTTATTAAACACAGACACCACCACACTTAGGTGTTTGATTGCTCTCTTTTCAGTATGCAACTTGCTTGACCATATGTAGAAATATCTGTGTTTCATAATTTCTTTACTAATATCCACCTCAAATCTTCATCCCTGTAATTCGTTACCACCACTCGCATTGCCTGAAAAGGTATGCATCTAAAACTAACGGCTACCGGAATGTCATTGATTAACCAAACCACGCTTCTTTTTCTCCAAATCACACTGAATAAATGAGGTTTCTCTTCAAACTCTTTCCGGTAAGGAAACCTAAACTGAACTAATCTATATCCCTTATCTTCTAATCCGTGTTTGTTGTAGTGAATCGAAAAGTAGTGCTTGTTATTAGCCGTTTCGATTAAATCTATCTCCTGAACTGCACTATCTTCTAAATTCAATAACCAGGGGCAACTGTTTTTCTTTACGTTCGTTGCTGAAGGGTTACTTAGCGTCATGTAAAAATCTATCCTTACAGGGTATTTAACAGTATAATCTGAATCTAATCCTTTGTATGTTGTGATAAGGTTGTTATATCCGTTTTCTTCTGCTGTGCCCCACGGGAATCGGTTTGCCCAAAAATATGAAGCATTATACAAGTCTTGAACTGATTTTA
>CAZRMY010000206.1:0-1892 GCA_964601295.1 uncultured Thermoplasmatales archaeon
GGTTGTGTCAAACTAGTTGAATGATTTTATGGTTTAAATTCAATTTCAATCTATAGTTACTTGCATTCCAAATTTTCTCCCCCTATATTTAATAGGTTAATGGGAGAAAAACAATGGATCAACTATCTCGCTTTGTTATTTGGATTTGCCAAAAGTTTGATCGTTCTCAAATTGAACGTATCGTTAAGGAATTGCAAACTATTCTGGCAAATAAAAATCCGGATGTAAAGCCCAGAGATGACTTTAAAAAAAACATCCGAACTACCGGGAATACTCGGTAGATCCTCTACGACCTCTTGATCATGTCCCGGAGTCAGAAGAAAAGACGCAGCAGCCAGACTGGCAGACGATCATCAATGAACATATCCAATTACATGGTCATCCAATCAAACCGGTTCAACATCGTAAAAAGGGGCTGCTTGTTCCGGAAACCACCAGATGCCCACACTGTAACGCACCGAATGAGTACTTGTATTACAATGATGGTAAACGTCGTGTACAGATACGCTGTAAAGTTTGTGATGGACTTTTTCAAATAAACAAACAATTTCGACCTGCAAAGACAAAATACTGGTGTCCATATTGTAAACGGGCCCTGTATCGATGGAAAGATCAAAAACTGTGCACCATTTACAAATGCCATAATAATTCCTGTGCAGCCTATCTAAAAAATATCAGCGCTTTAAATGACGATGAAAAAAAACTTCAAAAAGAAAAACCTTCGCAGTTCAAATTGCGCTATCAGTACCGAGAATATCATTTTGATGACAAACTACGGCTTGCGGAACCGGATGATGACGGCATTGATCCGTTTAGTATCCATAACTCAACGAATACCTTCGGCCTGGTATTAGCCTTTCATGTCTCCTATGCTATCGGCGCTCGAAAAACAGCCTCTATTCTCAGAGAGATTTTCGGCATTAAAATCTCATACCAAACCGTGCTCAATTATGCCAAGGCCGCCGCTTGGTATTGCCATCGCTTTAATCTCGTTTATAAAGGAACTATCGACAATGAAAGCGCCGGTGACGAAACTTATATTAAAATCGCCGGGAAAAATGCCTATACGTTTTTCTTCATCTCCGCTCAAAGTCGAAAGATAACCACTTATCACATCGATGATTCCCGAGATGCGTTACCCGCCACCATCGCCATGAATGAAGCCGCTCGGACAGCAAAACCAGGACAAAAACTTGCTTTTATTACTGACGGTAATCCTTCCTATCCGGCAGGCCTGCATTATCTTAATTCAAAAAGAGATCCGGAAAATCCTATTGAACATCATAAGGTAATTGGCCTTCAAAACCTCGATGAAGAATCTGAATTGAATCGACATTTTAAACAACTCATCGAACGACTCAATCGAACATACAAGTATCATGTGCGAACAGCAAACGGCTTCAAAATCAAAAATGGTGCGATCTGCCTGACGACGTTATTTGTCACACATTATAACTTTCTGAGGCCGCATACGGCGTTGAACTATAATGTGCCCATTCCTGTCAAAGAACTCGGCGGTCCACAGAAACTTCAAAACAAGTGGTGCCGCATTATTCTTATGGCAGCCAGAATCACTGACTCGATGCTGCCAAGTTAAAATTCCATTTTAGCTATTGCTACTTTCCTCAAACTCTACTATCTTCCCCTACTCGGTGAAGCGGAAGCAGGCTATGCTGGCGAGCACCCTGCCGAGGAATAACCGAGTACAAAGATTGTGTGTAAAACACATCAAACTCTAAGGAAGGCAGACTTTGCCTTCCTTTTTTGTTTTTCCACAATCTTTGTTTATGCCTTAAAAACGCATTCCCTAATCTCGCTATAATCTACAAGTCCGTCTCAATCAACTTTTCCTAATTTTTGCCCTTTTTTTCATAAATTATTTGACATTACCT
>CAZRMY010000207.1:0-1869 GCA_964601295.1 uncultured Thermoplasmatales archaeon
TGAATATGTTTCCCCGAGTATATCGATTTGTTCTTCGTTGTAGATACGGAAAAATTGTGTTTCAAACCAGCCGTCTAAGCCTTCGATGCAGTCAGGTATGCCATTCTCGTCGAAATCACCTATGTTTACACCGCCGTATCCGGTACTTCCCATTGATGCGATGGCGCCACCTCGTGGTTGTCTGACAAACATCCAGCTCCAGCATTCGGGAACCCAGGTGGAAAAAATCCATGCGGTTTTGAAATCTCTGAGGAGATTCAATGGAGTTACATCAAATTCGCTGTTATGACATCCGCCGACCATGAGTATAGGATACATGTTTTTATGATGGAGTTTAAGGATGTCGCGGTTCATGAATCCTTCTGTCCAGTTGGTGTAGTCCCCGTTTTTATGGGTTGCCCAGTTCCGAGGGTTTCCATGTCCGACCATGTACAAAAATCCTGCGCCGTCACTGATTGCATCATGCATCGAGGTGGTGGTGAGTGTGTCAAGTGATGCCCAGAGTTTAATGGGGGTGGATTCATTCATGTAGTGTAGTGCGTGAGCTGTTGCTTCTTCTCCTTCGTTATAGTCGCTTCCTTGTTCCCAGCTTTTATCAAATGTGTCTCCACCGCAGACAACCATGGTGTCAAACCATGCGGAATCATAGGTGTTTTCTTCATAGGATATAATTTTGTTGACTATGGTGCGTACTTCAAAGGGGTACATGCATGCAAGACGTCCTAAGTGGACATCAGGGGTAAGGTCACGTTGGTCTTCAATTGGATGGTTATCGGGGTAGGGCCATTCTCCGATGATGCCATCGTTATCGGTGTCCCAGCTGCTGAAGTTGCCCATGCCATCGTAGATATCAGCATAATACAGATCGCTGATATAGTGAAGTTCTTCGTAGGAGCCATTGGTATCGGTTTCTAGATGACTGTAGCGCACCGGCATTTGTTTGTAGTTGCCGACAAGCAGTACATAGGTGATCCCCCAGTTTTCTATTGCGTTTTTGATGAAATATTTAATGTTTTCTTGGATGTCGCGTCCCTGGAGGGAAAAATAGGTTTCTTGTTCTATTTCGTTTAGAGTGACCAGTTTTGTTTTAAGATTGTGTTTTTCTTTATGCTCGACTAATGGTTGGAGCAGTCGTTGGTAGCGTGGATAGGTAAGGATAAGCAGATCGTACTCATCAGGGAGGGTTACAGTTTTCTCTGGAAGGTTGACTGTTATATCAAGAGTTATATCTGTGGTATAGGTGATACTGTCTGCTTGTGGCAGGTATTTTATTGGATACAGGGTGAACGTAGCGTATACAACATGTGTGCCTTGTGTGTTTAACCCGCTGGTTAGACGGTAGCTGTACCAGTCCTGTGGATAGGCGGTGTTACTTTCGTATACCGCGGGGTTTTTTGTTGCTCCTGTTGCCTTATCAGTAGGTAGGCTACTGGGGATAACCGGTGCTGGTGAGGGTGGTATAGGGTGTGCTAGTGTGCGGGTGACCGGGTTTGCGATGGTGCAATCTATCTGAGAAATAGTGCTTCCAACGGGGAGTTGAATGGTTTTTCTAATGCTGGGGAGTAGTGGGTTACCCTTTATGCGTAGGTAGCTGGTATCTGTTTTTGGATAGTAAACTTGGATGTAGTTTGTGTTCTCTGTGAGTGTGGGCGCGGTAAATGTTTGGTGAAGTGTTAAAGTATCAGTTTTGTTTGTATGTGTTATAGCGGGTGATGATGGCGTAGATGGTAGGGCTGCTACGCTGAGTGCATGAAAAAGGCATAGCAGGGTTATTATTATCACTGCATGTTTTTTTATCATAAAGGTTTCCCCAGGAATTATAGTATTTTTAATATTATTGGTAGCTATAAATAGTTTTGTCCCCGTTAT
>CAZRMY010000208.1:0-1812 GCA_964601295.1 uncultured Thermoplasmatales archaeon
CTTTTCCTGGTCGCCTTCGGCGGCGGCCTGACCTGGGCCGCCTCCCTGGTCAGGTGGTAGGGCCGAAGAATCCTCCCGCCTCCGACTCGTCTGAATTATCCGCCGTGTCAGAGATAAATAGAGGAGAAAAGTTATGCTCTTCCGATGCGCATCATTCATAACGTGTATGATAACGGCGGGAAAATCACCAGTTTCAGATCCACCACTGGAGCACTCCCATCTCATGAGGCAAACACCAACCCATTTGGCTATAAATTCTCCTGGTCACCACGCGGAGTACTTCTCGCATCACGTAACGCTGCACAATGGCTCCAGGACAACAAAAAAATATCGATTCCTGGCGAACAGCTATTCGAAAACTATATCATTCAGGATGTACCCACTGTTGGCTCATTTGAAAACTACCCGAACCGTAACTCAATGCCGTACAAAGAAATCTACGGGTTAAAAGATGCCAAAACCGTGTACCGCGGAACATTCCGTATGATCGGATGGTGCGAAACACTCAGACAAATAGCCGCCCTCGGCTGGCTCAACGATATACCACTGCCCAATTTCAACGGCACAACCTATGGAGATATCACCCGTCATCTAATACAAGCATCTCCTAATGATAATTTAGCTGAAACCGTAGCAAAACACCTTGGGCTAAAACCTTACTCCGCGGTTGTCAAACGATTACAATGGCTGGGACTGTTTAGCGATATCAAACTCCCAGAAACCAAAGAAACACCACTAGATTACCTTAATGTACTAACACTTGAAAAAATGAGGCTCCCTGCACATGAACGAGATATGATCGTGATGTTCCATGAATTTATCGCAGAATATCCTACGAAAAGAGAATACATCACCTCTTTATTAGTAGATTACGGCATACCTGATGGTGATACGTCTATTGCGCGCACGGTTGCACTTCCTGCAGCAATCGCGGTGAAAATGATTCTAACTGGTAAAATCACCGTGACTGGGGTGCATATCCCGGTTACACCTGAGATTTATCACCCTATTCTTGATGAACTTGAAACAATGAATATCAAATTCAATGAACAAACCACAAAACTCTAACCCCACCATTATAAAAAATTCCCAAGAATACCACTGGTTTTAACCAGTTGGATGAATTGGGTCTAACTTTTTTTTTCTACTTTGTAAAATCCCCAATTTTTGTCTGACCGGTAAGATCCCCAAAGATAGTGTAATCAAATACATCCTTTCCATCTTGTTCCAAGATATATCGTTTTACTGCATCTTGACTAACATGTCCTGCGCTCCCACAGTAATATCCTCGTGCCCAGAGTTTCTTGAAGCGTTTCACCTTTTTTGGATACCCAAGATACGCCAAATCCGGGAATCGCTTGCGCAAAATACGGGATGAAACCCCTTTCAATCTTTTTACAATAACTGAGGGAACGTGGGTGGGTCTTGCACCAACAAATAAATGCAAATGATCAGGCATGATTTCCAATGCAAGTACGTCCAACTGTAATCGTTTGCTTTCATCAATGAGAATTGTTTGTAATGCATTCTTCAGCGTGCCTTCAAACAATACTTTTTTTCTGTACTTCGGAATCCATACAAGATGATAATTGATGTTGAATTTGCAGTGAAACCCGCTTTTGACCACGGCAATCTTCACATCAAGCCCATAGTTGTTTGGATTGAAGTGTGGATATTCTTGTAACATGAAGGACAAGGGTTGCGCATACCATCGCTTAATACTACTCGACCCCATGGGTCGATATTGTTTTAAGCTGGGTGGTGTGCGTTCCTTCATGTTGCTAAATACATCTTTTTTGCTAGGATGCCCCC
>CAZRMY010000209.1:0-1804 GCA_964601295.1 uncultured Thermoplasmatales archaeon
AAACACATGTTTAACGAAAAATATTCTGAAAAAATCGAATTCTCGGACAGGCTCTGAATAAATTTTTATAGATTATCGTTATCCGTTTTCTATTTTTTTGGCTGCATTTCGTTTTTGTAGTAAGTCGCTCATTTCTTTAGAGAGTGATAGCACATCATTTTGCCGAAGGTGATAGGTTACTTCATCCGTACCAATAAACCCTGGGAGGTCTTTGGTAACACGTACTATGGGTTTGGTATTTGTATCAGAATCTTTTTTATGTACGTCTGCGGAATCACGGGTATTTATTTTTGGTGTATTCGCGGGGTTTTCATGGGAAGAGTGAAATATTTTTTTACGATTAGACTGAATCAAATCTACTAATGCATCGTAAAGTGTTTGCTCTACATCGAGGAGGTTTTTCATATCTGGTTTTCCTCCCCTGATTTTTGAAAGTGCGGCTTGCATAATTTTTTTTTCGCGCAATTCGTAGATATTTTTTGCTATCTTCTCGGTGTTTTGGATTTCATCGCGGTATAATTTTATTTTCTGGGTGTTTTTTTCATGGTCCCCCTGTTTTTTAAGTGTAGTAAGGAATTCGGATAGTTGTTGGTAGAATGCAGGGTTAATTTTTGTAAGAGTTGGTGATCTTTTTTCTAATTCTTGTATACGGCGTAATGTTTTATAATCAAAGGAGTCCTCTGGCATAATGTATAATACCCATTAATGATAGCTAGTATTTATTTTTACTGATTTCATTTTACTGATTTCATGATAGAGATTTTAGTTGGCTATGTGGGATGGTGGTTCAAACAGGAGATTTGTTGAGTGCTTCAAGGAATGTTGAGATATTTGAGAAAGAGTGTTACACTAAACGTATCTTAATGGAGTGACTATGGCGGAAATTGAAATAAATTTTCTAAATGGAATATGCGTATTAATACGTAAGCCAAGCAGTCAGCGAAAACAAATTAAGGTATTTTGAGTTAAACAGTATGCAGAGGAGTTAATATGGATTTTCCCAAAGGGACTCGATTTACCGAAGAAACCGATCCTAAAACAGGAAAAAAAATTAAGGTTGCCATATTGCCTGATGGTGAAACCATCAAATTTTGGACAGATGAAGAGCTTTCTGAGATATAATCTATCTTATCTTACCGTACTTGGATTGGTTCGGGGTCTGTTCTAGAATATTTTTATATAGGAGAAGTGCATATTTTATTTGATATAGGGGGTAAATTGCATTGAAATCAAAAAAAATACGTACGATGTGGCTAGCGATATTAATATCTCTGTTGACTATTGGTGTGTCAATGAGTGCAGTTCAATCGCATGTCGTAGCTGGTTTAACGAATTTTGATCTGGAAAAACAGGAGATTGTTGTATTAGATGATCCGCCGAGTGTGTTTGATCTTCGTGATTATAACGGGGAAAATTTTGTTACGTCGATTAAGAGTCAGCAGGGGGGAACTTGCTGGACACATGGTGTCATGGCAGCTATGGAAAGTAATCTTCTTATGACCGGTGTGTGGGCTGCTGCAGGTGAAGAGGATGAACCAAATCTTGCTGAGTATCATCTGGACTGGTGGAATGGATTTAATGAGCATAACAATGATGATGCGGACCCACCTACTGGTGGCGGTTTAAGAGTACATTACGGTGGCGACTATCGTGTTGCGTCAGCGTATTTAACACGAGCTGAAGGCGCGGTACGAGATATCGATGGTCAATCATTTAATAATCCCCCCTTGAGATCTGACCCAAGTTTTCATTATTATTATCCTCATGATATTGAATGGTATACAATTGGTGATAATCTCGAGAG
>CAZRMY010000210.1:0-1790 GCA_964601295.1 uncultured Thermoplasmatales archaeon
TTATATCAAAGAAACCTATTTATGCGAGGAAGAAGAACGAGAGATTTCAAAGGAAACTTCGCGTCTCATTGAAGAAAGCTAATAAAAAAAAATGGTGTACAATAACTCAAAAGGTTCTGTGTTTTTGATAACAGTTAGATTTAATTATAGTATATGGTATTCCCCAGGTCGAAGGCATGTCATTAATTGAAATTCTCCTCCTCTTTCTAGTAATTCTCTTCAGCTATTTCATTACGGTATATATGCTCCATCGAAAAGGCGTGTTAGATCGACATAATCTTTCTTTATGGGGTCCTGCCTTGATGTGGCGGACAGAGAGAGGGAAAAAACTGATTGATCGTATCGCTCGGTATCGTCGGTTCTGGAAGGTATTCGGTCTGGTGGGTATCATCAGCGTGTTTGTTATGATGGGGTTAATGTTAACCCTGCTTATTTCGGTGACACCACTTGCTTTAGAAGCTGAAGAAACTATTGCGTCCACGAACCCTGAGATTATCATTGGACTTCCGGGGTTAAACCCGATTATTCCTCTTTGGTTTGGCATCATCGGTTTGATCGTAACCTTGGTGGTACATGAATTTTCACATGGAATACTTTCTCGTGCCGGTAAACTTAAAGTAAAATCATTGGGGCTGCTTTTTTTTATCATCCCCATTGGTGCATTTTGTGAACCAGATGAAAAAGAACTGAAAAAAACATCGCATCTCAACCGGATGCGTGTGTTTGCCGCTGGGCCAATGGCTAACATTGTGATGTCCGTTGTGTGTATCGGTTTAATCAGCATGCTCATGGTCACTAGTGTGGAACCTGCGGCAGAGGGCGTCGGTGTCATCACTGTAGGCGAAAATACTCCCGCTGCAGACATCAACATGCAACCGGGTATGATTATCACCTCAGTGAATAACACCCGTGTAACCACCATATCTGATTTCCAAGAGGCATTAAATGTCACCCAGGCAAATCAAACCATATCAATACAGTACGTCTACCATGGTCAAAACCTGGAAAACACGGTCACCTTATCAGATAAATACATCATGTACAACCAATCACTGCAGCTGTCAAACACTTCAGTATTACATCAGTTCAAAGGCAAAGGATACCTGGGTGTCGCCACCTCAACACGCTACCAGCTTGATCTAGAAATACTTCGAAACCCTTTTTCTTACTTCCCTGAGGGACTGCTCTATTACATCGGCATGCCGCTCGTAGGTTTCATCAACGGCTACAACCCTATAACCGAGCCGTTCACCACCTTCTATACCACCAACACCCCTCTTCCAACCACCTGGTTCTGGGCTATCATCAACATCCTATATTGGATATTCTGGATAGATTTCATGGCCGCCACATTCAATGTGCTCCCCATGATACCACTTGATGGCGGCTACATTCTCAAGGATACCCTCGATAGTGCACTGAAACGATTCAAAACATCCATGAAAAAAGAAAAACGAGAACATCTCGTAAGCAACATAACCACCGTTATCTCCTTCCTCGTACTATTCCTGATTCTTGCACCAATCATCATCCCCTATATACGCGCACTATTCTAGACTAATACAGAAAAAGGATACCAACACTTTTTCCATCAAAAAAAAATAAAAGTTTTACTGCACCAGCTTCTCGCCTTTCACAATAGTTACCGTACAGGGTGAACAGATCTTCATCCCCGCCTTACGTAACGCTGCTTTCGCATGCGCATAAAACTGCGCATTCGTCTCAATCGTTATAATCTCCTGATTACGATCCACCCGTGCAGCTGTACCCACGTTTTTACCATACGACGC
>CAZRMY010000211.1:0-1776 GCA_964601295.1 uncultured Thermoplasmatales archaeon
AATCGACCGGTTGGACAGACGGCATGAACATTTATTTCGACGATGATAACATTGACGAAACAGATCAAATGAATGATGAGTGCTGGTACTACGCAGTAGATGTAGATCAAGACTATTATGATATGTTTCAACAGGTGCGAGATATATTACGATCAGGAGATTTGGATGCGTTCAAAAAACATCCCGAACTGCAATTTATCCGTGAGGCAATGAAACCAAAAGCCAAATCTGATCTGATTCAGATCCGCATCGACAAGCAACAGAAAAAGATCTGGCAGGGTCACGCTGAAGCCGCAGGAATGACATTGACCGAGTTCATCATGGATGCGGTCGAAGAGAAAATTAAACAATGGTATCATGTCGGATTGCAATAAGTTATAAAATTATTGTCATATTATTGAGATATTGATATAATGATTTCGTATTATTAATACTTTATTATCAGGGGGTATTGATGAATTATCAGGGATTGTCACAACAACCGTCTCATCGTTGGAATTCCATCGTTGAATATCAACTTCTACTACATGTCAAAATAACCGACATCCAACAACTCAAATTGAATCCTCAACATATCCTATTATTTTATTTAACATGCGGCTTTCTATATATCAATATAGTAATGCATTGCAAAGTTTTTGCAATTCAAATCAAATTAATGTACGAACAGTGTCCGAACACCCTTTTATATATTCTAGTATTAGTTATATATTACTAGTACTAGTATATAATATTAATATAATATATATAGAGGGAAGTTCGTACACTGTACGAACACTTACTTGACACGTGAATTATAAATGATAGCTTGTTATGCAATTAAAAAATAATTGAAAAAAGTAGTAAAAAATAGTTGACGACTGACGATAATGGTGTTATATTATATAACAGTGAAATTATGAAAAACTGGAGAAACATTATGACAAGCAAAAGAAAGTTAATCGAAAAATTAAAAAATAGTAGCAAAAAAATCACACTTTACAGAGCTATAGCAGTATATGCAGAGTTTGAGGAAGACGAAATGGGATTAAAAAACGTCGAAACTCTTGACATTGATAATAATAATATCGGTGAGAGCTGGACTTATAATATCGAATCTGCAAAGGCTTATTATGATGAGTCTCCCTATTCCAATATGGCAGTGATATTAGTAACTAAAATAACATTGGACGATCCCAGAATTGATTGGGATGAAACAGCTATAAGGCATAGTGTAACAGATAATAAAGATGAATATGAATTAAATCTAAAATTTGGATCTCAAATAAATTATGATGTATTGGAGTTCTGGTCTCAGGACATAATATTTGAAAACCAAAACGGTATTATTTAATTAATTAAAACAGGAGTTCAATATGAACACAAACACATTTGTAGAAAATTACAACGAAGATTGCCCTGTATACACACAGGGTGAGTTATCGGAACTGTTAGACGTTCCGAATAACTGGGATTTTTTTCTGGTAGCAAGCAGGCTACTACTACAAGCTGGTTATGAGCTCAGCTATATGCCAGAGTCAGAGGACTACGTAGTACTGAAATTAGACAAGGAATTAAAATGAGAAATAGGAAATATTTAGATAGCGTAACATCTATCAAAATTGATAAAACGATCCATGACAGGGTAAGGAAATATTGCCAGTTAAACGGATTGAAAATTAAAGATTTTGTTGATAGAATGCTTGTGTATGGTCTTGACATTTGTAATGAGCAGGATATATATGAACAAATAGGACGAAGCTGGGGAAAATTACCCAATAAAAAAGGATAAAACAT
>CAZRMY010000212.1:0-1749 GCA_964601295.1 uncultured Thermoplasmatales archaeon
CTAAAAATGCCTTAATGCTTATAAGTCCAATTTTACGTTTCAATCCTGATAATGGGATAGAATATGCAACAACCGAAAGTTACATTATACAGCTACGAGAAAATCTTATTGTATTCAGAAACACCCTACCGGGTTTTAACTATTACTCAATTTCTGGTTATGTTCTTGACTCTGGAAACAATAGCATCACTGATGTAACAATATTTGCTAATAATGGAGGTGGTTCTGATATAACTGATTCCTCAGGATATTACGCTCTTAATGTTCCAGAGAGATGGTCAGGGCAAGTAACACCATCAAAAGCAGGTTACGACTTTTCTCCTAGTTATGAAGATTATGAGTCTGTAATCAGCAATCAAACCAATCAAAACTATATTGCTAGTTTAAAGGGTTTTAAGATATGTGGTTATGTCCGTACACCTCAAGGCGATGGTATTTCTCTAGCAATACATTGCGACGGATCTTATTGCTCTTCAAGTGATTCTACTGGTTACTATGAATGCAGTGTTCCATATGGCTGGTCAGGAAGAATATCTTTAGTTCCCTCTGGCGATGACATCCTTGAAGGATTAAGTTTGTCATCAACTTACAAAGATTATGAAAATGTTACAAAAAGTTGTTATGAGCAAAATTACACAGGTACTTATACAGCAAGACCCCCAGCTTTCTCTCCTGGTTCTGGGATTTATTCATATCCTATCAATGTGACAATATCGTCATTAACTACTAATGCTACTATTCGTTATACTACTGATGGCTCAGACCCAACAGAAACAAGTGATATTTATTATAATCCAATAAATATTTCGTCCGACACTGTATTAAAAGCCAAAACATGGAAGGATAATTATACTGCCAGCACAGTAAGTACTGCCACCTATGATATGCAAATTGGATCTTTAACCGTAAATATAACACCTCTTGAAATAACAACCAAAGCAAAATGGTGTCTTTCAAATGATAACTACTCATCCGGTTGGCAACCTTGTAATCAGGAATACCTAAACATCCCCACCGGTAGTTATACCTTAAGGTTCAATGATATTGCAGGTTACGCCGAACCACAGGCTCGTACAATAGAAATATCGAAAGGGTTTAATAACGAATCTGAAGTTTATACTTTCATATACACCGACGGAACAGGTACAGAAGAAGCTCCGTTTATTATATCTAGTGCTGATGATTTAGTCGCTATACAGACAAATCCTAATAGTTGGAACTCATATTTTTTAATGGCAAATAATATTGATTTGAACAATGGGCAATTGTTGCCAATTGGTACAGACTGGAACAATCAGTTTACCGGCGTTTTTGATGGTAATGATTTTATCATCAGTAATTTTGTGATTGATTTAGCAGACTCTGATGTTGGTGTTTTTGGTTATGTAGGAAACAGCGGAAAAATCACTAGCTTGAGCATAGAGAACGCCAGCATTACAGGTGATTATGTTGTTGGAGGAATCGTTGCAAATAATTATGGCATTCTTACAAAATGTTATTTTTATGGTGATATCAATGGTTATGATTTTGTCGGTGGCTTAGCTGGAGAAAATGAAGGTGACATTATTGAATGTCATGCCAAAAGTAACATCATAGGTAACAACTGTATAGGGGGAATTGCGGGCTTCAATTACGGTTATATATCGTCCTCCTATTCAACTGGATCAATTAATGGAAATTATCATGTTGGAGGTTTAACAGGACAAAACAGTGATTCAGAAATTATTGATTGTTATTCTAACTGTAATG
>CAZRMY010000213.1:0-1744 GCA_964601295.1 uncultured Thermoplasmatales archaeon
GCCCGGACAGGAAATACCATAAAAACATTGAACTCCCATGTGATGTCAAACCAAAAGCCACAAAGGCTACATACAAAAACGGAATTTTAGACGTTGTTGTTGAAAAAACCACTAAAGGAAAAGATAACAGTGGTTACCATGTTAATATAGAATAATTTATCCTTCTTTTTTTAAAACCATTTTTCAGTTATTTTTCATCTGTATTTTAGTTATCATTTAATAACAGAGTATCATAGAAAATGATTGATAAATATGAAAAGAATTGGAATAAATGGTCTTGGAAGAATCGGGCGTCTCATAGTGCATCATTTTCTAAAATATCCCTCTGAAAATATCGAACTTGTAGCTGCAAATGACCTTAATGACCCTGAAGACCTTGCCTATCTATTAAAATTTGATTCCGTCCATGGCGTAGCCCCCTTTGATGTAAATGTTGGCACTGATTCCCTGGTATTACATAAACCAAAAGATAAAGACGACAAAATTGTCATGGAAAGCCTGAATATCAAATTATTCAAAGAAAAAGACCCCGCAAAAATACCCTGGAAAAAACTTGGCGTAGACATTGTCCTCGAATGCACGGGTGTCTTCAGAAGAAGAGAGGATGCCGCAAAACATGTAGACGCAGGCGCAAATAAAGTAATAATAAGCGCACCGTCAAAAAGCGCCGATATAACTATTGTCCTCGGGGTGAATGAAACTAAATATGATCCAAATAACCATGATATCATCTCAAATGCATATGTACAACCAACTCACTAGCACCCGCAGTAAAAGTACTCAATGACACCTTCGGAGTGTCACATTTACTTGCCACCACCGTACATGCATACACAGCCAGCCAAGCACTAATAGACAAACCTATGAGAAAACGACGCAGAGGACGCGCAGCAGCTGTATCACTCATTCCCACCACCACAGGAGCAGCAAAAGCAACTGAACTCGTGCTCCCAGAACTTAAAAACAAAATGGATGCTATAGCTATACGTGCCCCACTGCCTGATGGCGCAATAACTGATATCGTTGCAGAACTCAACACAAAACTTACGGTACAACAACTCAACCAAGCCTTTAAAAACGCAGCCGACGGACCACTCAAAGGTATCTTACGATACAGCGAAGACTCACTAGTATCCTCCGATATCATCGGTGACACACACTCAGGTATTTATGATGCAGAATCAACCAAAGTAGTGGATAACCGATTAGCAAAAATACTTATCTGGTATGATAACGAAGCCGGATATGCAAAAAAACTCCTCGAACTTGCAGAATACATATCAAAAAAATATGGAGAGGATAAAAAATAGAAGCCTATGAATGCACTGCCTGCTATCGTACTATCAAACAAAAACCAGGTATGACCATTCCAGGATGTTGCGGCAAACCAATGCAACAACTACCCTGGGAAATACGAGTACAACCCGCACACGCAGAAACAACACGATCCATGGGTAAAGACACCATGTGGGTAGATTTTTAACACAATACCGTATAATGAGCAATACACCTATGACATTACAACCCAGAGCGCTCTTATTTGACATGGATGGCGTACTCGTCGACAGCCTTGACTCTTGGTGGAAAAGCCTTAATGCAGCATTAACACAATACGACCACGAAGAAATCTCCAAAGAGGAATTTATTAAAAAATTCTGGGGACATGAACTACAAGAAAACCTTAAAAAATTAGGTTTAGACGAACAAATCGGTGTATTCTGCACCAACACCTACAGCGACTATG
>CAZRMY010000214.1:0-1740 GCA_964601295.1 uncultured Thermoplasmatales archaeon
GTTGAACTTGGTAAAGATCCGCTCCTCATGCACCGTGTCAGGCGTCTCACCCGCCAACCTTTGAAGAAGATCAAAACATCATTGCTGAGCAGCAGATTACTCTTAATAGCGATGTTGAACTCACAATTATTACCAACATTGTGCCCTGGTATCCTGCTGTAATCATGTGGGCAGGTATTTCAATTGGGTTAATAGCAATATTACTGTTTATTAGCAGAAAGATACCGTTTTCCATGTTGTTTCATCTGCTAACAATTGCTTTAGTAGTGGTGGCTGTAGTGCTTCCTTGGTGGGGTCTTCAGGGATCCCGATCGATTCCGGAGAGTAGGTATGACATAGAATTATTGGTAACACCACCCGCGATGATTGAACAGGTGAGTCAAGGCGAGACGCAGACAATGACTTTTGCACTAATTCCAGATATATTCATCCAATTTCTAGATGTCATCGTGGGTTTATGCGTGGTAAGCATAATCATTTTGGTAGGCAGTCAAATATTACGGTATTATCATAGGAAGGCTGCAGTCGTATGTATGTTAGCGGCAATCGTAATATTATTGGTAATAGTGATTGGATTTATCACCGGGATGTCTAAGGTGACAGAGATAAGCGTCGGATCGATTTTTGGTGAACAAACATTGAACGTTGGCTTAGATGGCGGAAGCATTCAAATGCCCTCACGATGGGGGTTAGCCTCAGGTTTTTACCTGCTTGTGATTAGCAGTATTTTTAGTGCAGCTGCTGTAATTTTATTTTTAAGAAAGGAACAGTTACCTAAGCTGTTTTGTAAATAATCAAAAAAAAAGTATCATTTGTTGAACGTTGATGACGTTAGGCTGAAAAAATAGTGAGCAGGGCAAAACCCATAGCGAAAATGAAATATGTTGTGTACATTAACGCCCAGGCGGAAGTGTTTTCGTATTTTTGATTGGTTTCTGCATGAATCATTTTCCATACGATATATACCGCAAGGATGCACAGAAAAGTGAGAGGAAAAAAATAGGGTTCCAGGATACCGGAAACGACAAAAGGTATAATAAGCAAAAATGAACTGGCCATAAAAATCAACGAGATGAGAGCAGACTTTCTGATACCAAATACATTTACTAACGTTTTGGTACCAGTTTTTTTATCTGCTTCAATGTCAGTGATATCTTTAGTTGCAGTTCCACCATAGAGGAAAAGAGCAGCTATGATACCCAGAGATACAGGAATATTTTGAAGGGGATTTCCAAAAACACTCCAAGAGGCCATAATGGCAAGTAAGCCGCGTGGTATTGCGACCCAGAGTTGATTGAAAAAAAGTTTGCTTTTCATGCGTGGTGGTAGTGAATAGGTAACGGTAAATATCGTGATGAGTAGAATAAATGACGCAAAGAGTATATGGATGCTTAAAGACAATAGTAACGCACAAGCATAGAAGATCAATGCGGCGGTATGGGCTTGTTGTTTAGTGAGTGATCCATTGGGGATAGGACGATATCGTTTTGATACTGCGTCTTCTGTGACATCAGTGGCTTGGTTGAGTGCGTTGGATGCACCGTTAAGTAATGCAAATGAAAGACTAGCAGGCAGTACGATGGGAAGCAGAGCGTATAACGAAAGGGCATCTGTATGGTTATATACGTAGCTTGCGAGCATGACAGAGCTGGAAACAATCAGGGGAGCAAGCAGGGTAAATGGTCTGAGCAGTTGCAGATAGCCGATCAGATGATTTTTTCTCGTGTTTCTCACCACGGT
>CAZRMY010000215.1:0-1732 GCA_964601295.1 uncultured Thermoplasmatales archaeon
TTCACCTATAACGGAAAGGAGAAGAAAGGGGTTGATTGGACTAAATATGATACTGATTATGTTTATTCCTATGAGACATCCTCATATAAACATGATACATATATAATGACAAATAGCTCTATTGAACCGGGTCCAATTAATAAAATTACTGTATATGGATGTATGGAGAGACATAATGGTGGACCTTCTGGACCATATCCTACATGTGCAGTGAATTATGGAAAATTTTCTTTGTTACTAAATAATTCTTCTTATTACAGTGATGTAATTACATTAACAAGTTTGTGGGCAATGTATAATTATACATGGACAGCTAATCCTGCGACACTGGCTCCTTGGACTTGGGAGGATGTTGATAGTTTGGAAGCAGGTATTTCATTAATTGGAAAATGTCATGATTATAGTAAATGCACACAGCTTTATTTAGTGGTTAATTATACAAACGCTACTTCTTGGCTACCTTTTGCATATAATATCTCTGTGAATAATGGTACTTATTATCAAGATTTTTCTAATGCTAGTGTTAATGGCCAGTGGTGGTATTGGAAAGCTTGTGTTTCTGATGGTACATTCACTACTTGGAGTGATGTCAATAAGTTCTATACCGGATTGCAATCAAAGATTTCTAATACAGGGGATACTAATATTTCAGGATATGTATTGATTCAGGTGGAATATTGGAATGAAACACAAGAAGAATGGGTTGTATCAAATGATACTATTAATGAAACCTATCAAACAATAAATACTGGGGAGGAACTTGGACTTGACACTATTTTCAACGGCTTGGTCGGTACCAATGATCTCGTTGACGACTTTGGTATGGGTACGTATCGGGTGTATGCGGCGTTTCGTGACCCTGATGGTATTGTGTTGGTGAATGATAACAATGATAAGTTGGAAGCCTGGTGGCCGTTCACCATAACCTAGAGAAATATTTTCATCTTTGCTTTTATTTTTCCAGATTGAACGATTGATCCTATCCACTGACACCATCAATAATATACAATATCTTCATTCATTCCCTTTAATTGATCTTTCTATACATATATATTAAAATATTTAGCCCTATAACAGATCATATGAAACTCCCCTATGATATGCGACCATCAACTCTCAAAGAACGACAAGAATTCTACCAATCATTTGATCTCACCGACACCCTGGATTGGACCAACGGTGAACGCGTCTACGCTGTCATCATCGGACGCCATAGCAACATCTACCCTGCAGAATACAAAGACGATAAAAACATCCCCCTCATCATAGACAACTATAACAAACTCAATGATGTCACCCAAAAAATACGCCAGTTTCTCCCAGAAGGCGTCTACTACGACCGCAACCATTACAAAGACCGATCGAAATGCCATTCCTACAACCTCCGCAAGGCATGGGACTGGAAGAATTTCACCGGGCAAGAACTCGCCTTTGACATCGACCCAGAAAACGTAACCTGCCCAGAACATGGCACATTACAAGAACGCATGCAAAAAGGATGGGGGCTATCATTCTGCAAACAAGCATTCGAAATAACCAAAGACCACACCGCACAATTATACGAAAAACTCACCCAAACCTACTCACACGTAAAAATCGTGTTCTCAGGACGAGGATTTCACATCCACGTCTTTGACAAACAAGCACAAAAACTCTCCCGATCACAACGAAAAAAACTAGCGGAACACTACCACCAATACAGTATCGACAAATGGGTTACCACTGGAGAAAT
>CAZRMY010000216.1:0-1730 GCA_964601295.1 uncultured Thermoplasmatales archaeon
ACCTTTGTAGGTGTAGATGCATCTGTAAGGGATTTGCCGAAAACCTTGAAGAGCGCAGGCGTAATGGTTAAAGTTTTTTGTTATGAAAAAGAAAGTTTTTAAGTCGTTTGTAGCTTCTGTACTTTTGGTTTTTGCTCTATCAATTCCTAATTATGGTATTTGTGGAAAAAACACTTTATGGTAATGATGCTGGTACTAAATTTTGTTGTTGTCCCGGTGCATCGCCCTGTGGTGCGGCAGAGTGTGACGACTGTGATGCGCACAGCATATAGTCTTAAATTTTGTTTGTTTTAATTTTTTACAGGTGCTTTGGAATGACTTTTCAAAGCACCTTGATATATAATATATTATAGTACTTTTCGCTACTTGCTGTTCGCTTTTCGCAATACAAGAAGCTGATAATGAGAATTTTAATCGAAATAGTTTTATCAAAAAGTTAATTGAATAACTATAATATGAAAGTTCAATATAATTTTTTTCTCTACATCTGTGCATTCGCCAGTATAATTCTTACAGCATGTTCAAACTCTAGCCAGGACACTTCGCAGACCATCGCCATCAATCCGACACAGTCACCGGTCCGTTCTGTTAGTGAAATGGCACACACAATTGAGTATGTCCCACTCTCTCTGCCTATTATCGGGGAAATTGGCAGTAGGATTATTCATTCACAGAATCTTTTTTTTGTGCCTACTAATTATCCAGCTTGTATCCATATTTTTGATGAAGCAGGGAATAGCGCATCAAATATTTGCCAACAGGGAGAAGGCCCCGGCAAGTACAAGTCCATTTCTGATTTTATCGTCGCACCGTCGGGTGATGCGCTCTATATCTTGAGTAGAAACTCATTCAAGATCATGAAATATGATTTGGATGGAAACTTTATCGAGGATTATAAAATTCCGGTGTATGCGAGTAAATTTGAGATATGGGATGATGAAAGGTTTGTGTTATACTGCGGAAACGAAAAAACGGAATATAATGCGACCAAAATTGTTTTCTACAACTATCAAACCGGTGAAACAGAGGAGGGGCCATTTCCGATCAATGCAAAAGAATCCAGGTACTTGAATTTTTTTGATCGGAATAACTTCCTGAAAACAGAAGATGATGAATTATACTTCTTTTACGGTTTTAATGACACGATTTACCGGCTTGATCATCAGGAAGCTGTTCCGCATCGGGTTATTAATTTTGGCAAACACACTATTCCTCCTGAGTTTTATGCTCAGGAATTTCAGGATGTAATGGACTTCATGTCCAGGGTACGCAATCCAGCAAATGATTTCGCCGCCAGAATCATAGGGTACTATGAAACCGACACGCATATCCATTTTATATTTGAATTTAGGCAAAAGTTTTTGATGGTTTTCTATGACAAAAACAGCGAAACCTATACCTTATCATCTGAAATGGAAGATGATATGGTGCTCGAAGGGTTTAGCGTTTATGAGGGCGTAGAAGATGGTCCCAGAGGCGTAACGGAAGATGGTCAATTTATTTTTATGAAAGAAGCTGGCTATATCCGAGCGCATCTGGATTCGCTGAAACAGACCTTATCGGTAAAGGCATGGAACACCATATCAGAACGACATGCTATCATAAAATCTTTAGATGAACGTTTGGATATCAATAGTAATCCCGTGTTGATTTTGGTAGAACCCAGACCATTTTGAGAGCGTGTTTAAAATTCGTTTTTGAAGTCGAAAATGGTCAGATTTGGGTTCTCG
>CAZRMY010000217.1:0-1697 GCA_964601295.1 uncultured Thermoplasmatales archaeon
GTTTCCAGAAATGTTATAGCTTGTGTCTGAAACCGAATTAGCATAAAACTCTAAATAATCGCCCTTTTCAAAATAGAATGTTCCAGTGACAGGTATTTTTCTGCTTGTACTATTGTTTACATCATCATAATATTTGAAAACAGTTCCGTTTTTGTGAAGTCTAATTGAAATAATATCACCAGAAACGACGCTAGACACTGCAAACATACCACCAACGGTGTACCATCCTGTTTCTTGAATTGTTCCACGATGTGTAGATGTATCCCATAAAGATGTTTCATCCCTGTCGATTGATTCAAGCTCTATAAGCACCGAGCCTGTTGATGTTATGTTTTGAGTTGTAGTTAAATATCCAGACATTGCTATTAGTCTACTCCCTGCATCTTCACTAAGAACCGTTGAGCTTTGCCAGCCTTGCACAGGATAAGAAAATTTTAATGTAACATAGTCGTTGTTTGCAAAAGTCATCGGTGCAGTATTGCTGACTACTTGTGATACTTCTCTGGTAGAAGAATCACCATATACCATAGGGCGAATACCGTCTGAATCAAGCCTGACTGTCCCTAGATATCTTGCTCTCGCACTGTCATCATAAATAAATGTTATATTGTCATATTCTTGAGAGTTGCCAAAATAATTTTCGGTATCTAACGACTCTGGAAAATCAAAAAGCAACGACGTTGCAGTAGGCGCACCAGACAAAGCTACTTTTATTTTAACGTATACAGTATCACCTATTCTTTTTTTAAATCCTGAATATATAACATTAGAAGTCCATGATCCCGAAGGTGTGAACTCTTCCCAATCAGTTACTACCGCACCTCTTACAACTTTTTGAGGGCCAAAAACCATATCATCAAGATCAACAGTGTATGCACTTGCATTAGTTGAGTTAACTACAAATCTTATCTGATACGAAGTTGAGTCACTTAACTGAAAACTAAAACTAAACTTACCATTTTCATTCGCATACAAATCGCCGTCTGCACAATCAATATAAGCTGAGTTTGTTACATCATATAGTCTTGCTCTAATATCTCCATCTTCATAATTTGCAGAAGTCTTATAAATGCCACTAAAAACCATAACCTGATAAGCATAGCCCGGATCGGTTGTGATAGTACCAGCAGCATAGTCATCCGATTCATCACTTGCTGCTTTTGATATTCTTAGAGAAGCGTCGCCTGCTAGTTGACCAGATGTAATTCTTGAAATTGCCAAATTTGTCGCATCACTTGATGACCAATCACTTAAATCAACTTCAAAATCACCATTTAAAAGAAAGTTAATTCCTCCTGAACCTGCTCCGATATCACCGTCAGTGATAGCATCGTCTAGCGTTTTATTAATACTATTTCCTGTTACATAGACTTTTGTATCATTTAATAGTTGATCTTTTGAACCGCCTGCTGCCAATAAAACCGATTCGCTTACAAAGTCAGTATCTTGTAATCTACCCATATAATTACTCCGTTACATACCAAACACGCAAGGTCTGGCCGTTTTGTGGTGCGCTTGTCATTGTTATAGTCGTGCCTACCCTTGAATAATCTCCTGTTTCCAGGCCATCAAGAAAAACGAGCAAACTAGCATCGGACGCCGGTTCACTCGTTAAAGTAAAATCTTTATTCGTTCCGTTAATAGAACCAGTCGGCACCTCTTTTACAAAGAATCCATTAACTAAATATTTACCTCTA
>CAZRMY010000218.1:0-1673 GCA_964601295.1 uncultured Thermoplasmatales archaeon
GTAGCATTATCTCACCGCCTTAATATTCATAAGTAATCTCCAGTTTAGGTCTGTACCCTTCACCTTTTTCACTGCCATAAATAGCTACTCGATTATTTTCTGCTATAGTGATATTGTCTATGTCCCTACTATTCCGTAAACAAAACTTGGTTATTCCGCCTTTATTAATCCATGCCCTTCCATTGCTGTTTAAAGTAATTTCGTTATATTCACTATCTGAAAGAGAATCAATTGCTACCGATTGCCCGCCATTATTACTGTAATTGTCACAATCATAATCGCCTACAACCATAGAGCTATGCGGATAATCAGGCTGTCCATTTTGTACAACAATTTTCCCATTACCTTCGTTTACTGCCTCCGAATGTATTTTAAAAGATAAAACAGCACTGGTTATTGTTGCATCAGTCGGAATATCGCTTGTATCAAAATATACAAATCCTCTATAAATCGTGTAATCAGCCATAATTTTTCCTCCTACATTCCAGGTGGCCCGCCGGCACTATAAAGTATCCCAACCCAAAATACATTACCATCATCATCTTCATAAACCATGTCTCCCTCTGTAGCATCATGAACAACTGTATAATCTGTTCCGGTTTTTGTTATGTATCCGTCTTCGGTTTCAGAATAGACAGTTACCGTTTCGGTAGTGACTCCGCCGCCTGTTGAATCACTATAATTTACTTCTATATTCAAAGGCTCTTGTGCTATTTTTTTAGCTGTTCCCATTATTTTAGGGGATTCCCGATTTCCGTATTCAAAGGCAATATCTACTATTTCACCAACACTAAAAACAGCATTATAATCCAATGTATCTATATCAGGATAAGCTTGGTTAGACTGGGCAATTTTGACATCATAAGTACCGTCATCATTAACCGCCGTAATCTCACCAGTCATCACCGTATTGCGATATCCGATATGGTCTACCATTTCTTTGTTTATTTTTCTAAAAACATCAGACATACAAAACTCCTTCTATCCCTGTTCTGGCTTTTATTTTGCCATCAGGAGAAATATTAATATCATGATTTACCCCTTCTACAAAATAGCGTTCTGTTAATCCGATTTTGCTGTCAGTAACTGAAATAGTCTGTCCTGTTTGTACTAATGGATTGAACGGTATCAAAAAATTAACCTGTCCTATTTGTCTATGACTGTCCCTGATAATTTTGCTGCCCACATTTTCACACTGTTCTGTTGTTTCAAGTAGCGGGTATTCAATAGAACCACCGTCAAGTTCACCATATTTTGCTATTGAGTTGGGGTCAGTGACCGATGCGGATATTTGGTCATATCGGGTGGTGTAGGTTGTGTTGTAATTAACACCTTTTAAAATAACCGAAAAACTACAAGCCTCATTATTACTTCTTGTAACAAATATTCTTTTCAGTCCATACATAAAAAGTTCTTGGTGATATATTAATAAATCCCCATCAGTCTGAAATCTTATATTATCAAAAGAATAACTACCAACAGTTTTTACATAAAAAATCCCGCTTTTAGTAGTATTTTGGTAATATTCAATAGAAAAATTATCATATGTTTCATCCCATGATATAGCTTCTGCATCTCCCCATGATTTACTGTAAGGTTCTGACCATTCATGAGAACCTGTGGTGGGTATTCTTTTATGTGTAGTTCTTCCCAATACAGTAATTTTATTGATT
>CAZRMY010000219.1:0-265 GCA_964601295.1 uncultured Thermoplasmatales archaeon
AATCTAAGAACCTATTACTATCTACTGTACTATGATGACAAGTTGTATCTACGTGTTCTTTTTCGAAAAATGTTGTGTATAACCAGGATGACTTACCTATAGGGTTGAAACTACACATTATTTGTTTATATATAGGTGTTATTCCACGAAGTCTTAAATCTATCTGTTTGAAGTCGTTCTTTGTGAACTCCGTCGCCTCTTCCAACCATACTGAAGTAATCCCCTTGATGGATTTTATTTTCTCGGGGTCATCAATTCCCGAAGG
>CAZRMY010000219.1:275-1615 GCA_964601295.1 uncultured Thermoplasmatales archaeon
CATCAGTAAATATAAACATATTGTTTACATATTGTACTAAATCCCGTATACCCCAATCATCTATCACACTGTTTATCTCTGCTACAATACTTTCTCTACAGGTTCTATTGATTTTACGTAATATTAGAAACTTATGCCACCCTTTACCATAATCTTTTAGTATACGATATACTATTTTCTGAGCGGCGAATACTGACTTCCCACTTCCAGCACCACCACGTAGTATTAAGTATCTATCAGTGTTGTCCAGTAGGGGGTAGAATGTATCATTGATTACTTTATGTATATCTGACAGGTCTATTTCTATGTGTTCCATATACCCCTATGTTTTAATTCTTTATTCTTCTTCCCTCAACTTAATAGTAATAACATTATCTCCTTCAGTTATACTTTCTATTTCGTCCTCAAGTATCGTCTTTGATACAAATAGTACTTTATCAGCTACTGACAGTTCATTATTAATATGTAAAACATACTCTCTGTAATTTTCTGGTAGCTTTCGTATTTCTTCTTCTTCTGGTTCTATTAGTTCCATATCCAAAAAAGATTTCATAGCCTCCTCAAACCCCCTATAAACCGGCATTTTACAAAAAATTCAAAATAAATCGTACTTTTTGCACTTTTTTTCATTTTTTGTGTCACTAAAGTGCACTTCAAAGACAATATACATAGCCAATGGTTGATGCCATACCGAATATGAGTTAAACAACATCAGAGCCTAAAAGTTCTTCAAATAGTTGCTTGCTGCGAGATAACCTCCTAAAAAATGATCGCCTTGAAATACCAGTAATACTACAGTACTCATCCATAGTGAGATCTCCTAATAGTACTGATAGTTCTGCCTCGCCTAGTAAATCTTGTAGTTGATCTATAGTTTCCTTAGCGATCAGTAAACTCTCAGGATCTTCGTAGTCTGCCAGTTCGGGAATCCATTTTCCGTCATCATAAAGGTCTTCCAAACGAAATGCGATATTGTCCATGGCGTCGCAGTTTTTGTGCATCTTGTCAAAAGTGCCACGAGCGCAAGATCTCTCGATGTTTCTGAGTTGGTTGAACACATAATGTAATATGAATGTAGCCGGACAGCCTTTCTTATTTTTGATTTTCGTAATGACACTCTTGCAAAGGAAATTGAAACAGATCTCAGAGTAGATATCTTCATGACTGACACCATACATTTCTTTGATGTGTTCAAGTTTCGTAAGAATATGCTTCTTAATCGCGCATTTGTTGATGCCGCCATTTTTACCGTTAGGCGATAATGCGGACTTTATTAGATTGATACAGTAGTTTTCATCATAATAAATAACCTTTCTCATTTGGGTTTACCGTTATAAGGG
>CAZRMY010000220.1:0-1607 GCA_964601295.1 uncultured Thermoplasmatales archaeon
CCATATATGTATGATTGGAGTCATGGACCTGCTACAGAAGATGTCAGTAGTCTATCAGCTGGATCATATACTGTCACAGTCACTGATGATAATGATTGTGAAGAATTTGAAACCTTTCAAGTACATAACATCATAGATTGTAGTGGTGTAACTATTACACCTACTGCAACTGTTACTAATAAGGATGATGTCAACGACGGATCAATTGATGTTAGTGTCACAGGAGGAACTTCTCCTTATACGTATGAATGGAACACTACAGCGACAACTCAAGATTTGACTGGTCTAGTTTTGGGAACTTATAATTTAACAGTTACTGATAATGTAGGATGTATTGGAACGGAAAGTTGGAACATTACAAATGTATGTACCGGTGTTACGATCAATCCAACAGCATCAGTTACGCACGAACACAATAGCGATAATTCGGGAGCAATTGACGTTACGATATCGGGAGACGGTGCAGCACCCTATATTTATCTATGGTCGAACAGTGCAACCAGCCAGGATTTAACAGGTTTAAGTTCTGGGATATATTCACTTACTGTAACCGATGATAACAATTGCCAAGGTTTAAATAGCTGGCAAGTTCAAAATATTGGTAGCTGCGATGATGTAACAATAGATTTTACAGCTGATGTAACCCATGAGTACAATAATGATGATCTGGTGAAATAAATATTACCGGTGTAAGTGGTGGAACATTACCATATACTTATAATTGGAGTAATGGCGAGACAACGCAAGATATTGATTCACTCAATCAAGGTGAATATAATGTTACGATAACGGATAGTGAAGGATGTTTCACAGTAAAAACATACAATGTTGGCAATATTACTCAAGGCGGTGGTAACGTGAGATATTTTGAAGCAACAATGGTAGGGGAAAGTGTCTTTCATCGAAAAATGGGAGATAAATTCTTTAAATCTGGTATGCTTGCGGACACCTCTGCAACCGATGGAAGTACGGATCCATCGCTGGTAGCATGGTACAAGTTGGATGGAAATGGAGATGATTCTGCTAATGGATTTGACGGTACAGTTACAGGCACAAATAGTAAAGAAGGTATAAATGGCGGTGCTGGTACGGCGTTAGGATTTGATGGAGATGATTATATAACAGTTCCGATAACCGGTGGATCAGATTTAGATTTGAATGATACTATGTTTACCATCTCGTTTTGGACAAAGATTGATAGTTTTCCTAGTCCTGATAATGAAATGGTTTCAGTCGCAAGATTGAATGAGGATGCAAATCATAATTTTCCTTTCTATCAATGGGGAAACATTATTTGGACTGGGAGTTGGACCCGTTCATGGGTTGTGACAGGGACCGGTACGCATTCGACACAGGATCCGGGCGCTAACTTAAGTACAGGTGTATGGCATCATGTTGTAACAACCTATGATGGATCTGAATTATGCACGTACTTGAATAATTCACAGTTCGGTAACTGTCGGAGTGTGACAGGAAATATTTCCACAAGCGGAGAATCGTTACGGATAGGAGCCGCCGCAGCTGGTGGAAAAGGGTTTAAGGGTACCATTGATGAAGTGAAGATATTCAATGAATATAAGAATGCTTCTGAACGAAATGAATTGTTC
>CAZRMY010000221.1:0-1587 GCA_964601295.1 uncultured Thermoplasmatales archaeon
TGACTTGCTGGTGTTAAATCTGATACTATCGCTCTTATTGGTAATGGATTTAAGTGTGTTACTTCTACATTTTTCTCAAAAGGATCTTGAACAGTTTCAGTTCCAAGAAACACTTTAATATACTCACTATGTTGTTTAAATATATTTTTCATTATATTTCCCAACCTGTTACGATTGCCCCTATAGTTGCCCAAGTCACCCCAGAATGGGCAGTATATTCAATTATCCTATTAGAATCGCAACATACAGAACCTAATGCTCCATAAGTTGTATCTACTACAGTTACGTAATTTATAAAAGTATTATAAAGATTTGAATTACCATTTTTTCTAAATCTTACATATTTACTTACCGTATCGCCATTTATGGTTGCCCTCAATAAAACAGAATTTGCATTTCTGGGAACTATACTGCTTAAATCTAAATCGTGCCATCCACTATCTGTTATGAAATCTGAAACTATAAAATCGTATCCATCAATATCACCTCTATAAAAACTCCTCTGTTTATTAGGAAAATGGGCCATTGGAACATTGCCTTCTACTAAACAAATTCCATCAAAATAAGCAATGGTATCGCCTGTATTTACTTCTAATTTTATTCGAAGTTGTGTTGCACTTGCATTTATTGTATGAGTAATTGTGTGTCTATCCCAATCATCATCTCCGTCATTGTAAGTAGAAGAAGTGGTATCAACTCCATCATCAATAGTTATTCTCGCCCTATCAGCAACAGAAGCTCTTATCATTCCTGTTAAAGATACAGTTTTTCCTTGCCAAGGTTTAATTGTTACAGCGTCAAATACGTCTTGATAGGAATAACAATCGTTTCCACTTCTTTCTAGTAATAAGGAATGATCTCCATACTTTTGGTGATCTTCATCTATGGGTGCAGTTGGTACAGATATTGTATCATCTGGTGTTGAATTAGGGGAAGCATTGAATATATTACTTTTAACAATAACAACTTCGTCCATTTGCCCATCGAAATAAGAGCTATCGCCACCATATCTTCCTAATTGCAATGTACCAACAAAGGTATCAGTGCTATTGTCTTGAGTATGACATACTTGTGTTCCGTCTTTGTAAATCCCGATATCTTTCGTTGATCCATTTCCTTTAACCACTAGTGCGATATGGTGCCAATCAGTATCAGTAATTTCTCCGCCATATCCAGTATCTATAAGTAATACACCTCCTGAATTAACATATAATCGTAATCCAGACCCATGGACATGTCTCAAATCCCATCTGTTATTATCATCTTCATATTGCATTATATATTTTTCATCGCCTGAATGATCGGTATGTTTTACCCAAAAATGAATAGTCCACGTATCAGTATTATTGCCGACAATATCCCAATCACTACTATCATCGAACTGAACATAATCAGAACTACCATCAAAATCAAACGCTGCTAAACCAAACTTTTTATTAACAGTATCAAAACTCGTTAAAGTTTTAGCCGTATGAGCTGACATTGAACTATCACAATGATTATTGTTTGCATGAAGTAATAGTTTATAGCTTTCATCAATAGTCCTATGAGAGCTAGCGCCACTTCCAGTTAAAGTCCAATTAGCTG
>CAZRMY010000222.1:0-1550 GCA_964601295.1 uncultured Thermoplasmatales archaeon
CTGTAATTCCAGATTACCACCAAACTTTTCAGGACGTTCAATCACAAACACGTCTCCTTCAAGATCAGGAAAAATCACATATTTACACAGTTCAATTATCGGATTTCCCTCAATCTGTTTTTCTGGACAATATGCTTTCCTCAATTTTGTATTTACTACCTCTGGTTCATCATGGATGGAAATCATTGACTCGGGTTTACTTTTACTCATTTTCATCTCAACAGGATTCATCCGTCCTCCTGCCTGCAAACCAGTAAGCAGTGGTGTATGGATTGCGACAGGCGGTTTCCGATTCAATTTTTTGGACACATCACGAGCAAGCATATGCGCATGACGCTGATCCATACCGCCATAGGCAACATCAAGATGGAGATAAAAGATATCAGAGACCTGCATCGCAGGATAGAATAGTTTGGACAGATCACGCTCTGCTTCATCCTCATCACGACCCATAATATCCATCGCACGTTTGACTCGTTTTACCGATGTTGCTTTTGACGTTCGTAACACCAGTTCCCAATAGGCAGGATCACCTACATAGTCACTAGCATTGACAAATGTAACCTTATTTTTGGGAACGCCCATGGCTTCAAAACAATCCTCCATATATCTACCGCAGAGTTTTATTTTTTTAATATCGCCACCTAGTTTATCATTGATGTAGGCATGCCAGTCGGCAAGCAGTACAGTAAAATCAAATCCGCACTTCAGAAAATCAGTTATCTTGTTTGTACAAATCTTCCATCCAAGATGGACTGATCCTGATGGTTCAAATCCGATGTATGCTCTGGGATTGTTTTTTTGTAAGACGTTATCGAGTTCTTCACTGGTTACTACTTCCTGGGTGTTTAGAGTCAGGAGTTGTATTTTATCCATATAGGTGGGGTAAACAAAAGCAGTTGTTAAATATTATTACTGTCAAATTGTAGGGAGAATGATTGCATAGGTCCTTTTAGTATACATCTATTTATTTTATTTGAATACCCCGCAGCTTGCTGCGATTGGGATGAAACAACGGCAGAAAGACGTTAAAATCTCTTCTGTATTAGACTAAGGTTGATGATTGAATTACAACGTGCAAGTCATTGTGTGTATAAGATCAGGTATCATATGGTGATGTGTTTAAAATATCGTAAGAAGTTAATGTATCCTAAAGATAGAATTCAATTTCTTAAGAACATTCTGCTTGAAATCAAAGAGAGATATTGTTTTCAATTTGAAACAGTTGGAACAGATGGTGATCATGTACATATTTTTTTAGGTGCTGCTCCGAAATATGCACCTTCAAGGATTATGCAGATAATTAAAAGCATAACTGCACGAGAATTGTTTGAGAAATACCCTGAGATTAAGGAGTTACTATGGGGTGGTGAATTTTGGAGTGATGGAGGATATATTGGGACTGTTGGTGAAGGGGTAACTGGGGATATTATACGTGCCTATATTGAGAAACATGGAACGCCGGAGGAAAAAGAGGGTTACAAACAGATGAAACTATTGGACTTTTAAACTGTTCGGATACCCCGCAGCTTGCTGCGTGGGAGATTCAT
>CAZRMY010000223.1:0-1539 GCA_964601295.1 uncultured Thermoplasmatales archaeon
GATTAAAGATAAATAGTAAATAACAAAACCTGCAAAAACAAAAACCCCATAAACAGGGGTTTCCTTTTTTCGGGAATAGCTTGGTTTTGAGTGTTAAATTTATCTATAGGTTTAAATACACGCATGCTAAGTATAGAAGGTGGAAAGATTTTTGTTTTTAAAGATGTTTTAAATCAACTTATTTAACAACAGCTATTGAGCCTGTGGCGACTCACGCTGCATCTTCAAACATAAAAACTAAGATAATATCTTTGATTGACTGAAGCAATTCTGTTGCAATATTTACTTGCTCTGCTGTCAGATAAGTGCTGTTTTTTGTAACCATTGATTGTGCATAGTTGTATGCTTCAATCGCTCTACTTGAGTCAATGTTTTTACCTACAGCCAACTGCAGGTTGAACTCTACTGTTTCGATTGCCGTCAGCGTTAATGCTAACCAGGTTTCAATTAATGCTTTTTCCGCATTGTTGAATATGCTAATGTTATTTTTATATATTACCATTGCCTCCTGATATGCCGATAGTGCTCGCTGATAAGAGGTTTGTGTCCCGTATTTTACAAAGTTACCATTCACATAAGGGCTTATAAGATTAATTATTTTCTTAACCACCCACGATGCTTCACTTGAACTATCAGGCGTCATACCTGGTGGTGTTATTATAATTACTGGTTCAGTAAAAGCTGGCATTCTGATGCTTACTGGAGGCACAAAACCTGGGGTGCCGTTCGATGGATCGGATAAATTGATCTGGAGTTCAATTGGAATAAACTCCTCGGTGATAGTTTTATTCCCTTCATGATCGTAGACAATCTTATGCACCACTACATCAAGACTTAAGTTCGGTATACCGTGCGCTTCCATCCAAAGTATAGCCTGCGTCGTATCAATCTCGTAGTATGTTTCATAATCATTAGGCACGGAGATCCATTCAGATCCGCCACCGGAAATATCACCGCTGCCCCTTGCATCAGGTATTTGCATCAGATATTCACCGGTTTCATGATCCATGCCAACTATGAGGCCAGCAGAAGAGTACACTTTCAGATCAAAATCAAATATAACATCCGTTACTTGAGGTTCCAAAAGTAAAGGTAAAAATGTTGTTGGCAGTGTGATCGCATCTTTAAATTTTCGCCAGATCGTTCTGTTTTCTGGTACAAACTCTTCGACAGAAAGTACAAGTTGATTTTCGGTTTCGCAAGCACTGAAAATCACTCCAAAATCGTCAACAAGATATGAATCTCCTGCTTTTAGGGTAACTCCATGTTCTGTCCACCGTGGTGATAATAATGGGGTTGTTTTAGTGCCCAATGCATAAAGATATTCCTCATTATTCATTGACTCAATTTGATAAATCAGTATGCCCGCTGTTGGTTCTATGCGATGATTGTCAATAATATACCATGGGTTTGAAGTAGTATATTCCATGGGATCTCTTCCTTCAAGAATATACCCGATCAACTTATTAGAACCCGTTATATAGCGGTATATGTTGTCCTGCAAATTCATTTCCGTAAGATAGCTAACGGGAACATCGT
>CAZRMY010000224.1:0-1526 GCA_964601295.1 uncultured Thermoplasmatales archaeon
CAATGCTAGAATCCTAGATCGTTATCAAATATTTTATAGTAAAAATTTTGCGTGTATGTACTTAATTCACCATATTGAAACTTAAAATATAAATAATTGTCATCGCAATAAGCAGAAGCCCAAGCAGTATAAAAAGCAGCATTCCTATTCATCGGTATTGAGTTGACATAAGTCTGATTAAAGTCATTTGTATAACAAGCAAAAAATGGCGTATATCCCAGACCGTGATAAACTGATGTTTCTTCTGTTTTGATAGTTCCATCTCCGTTTATAGTTAGGCTTGTGCTACCTGAATCAAAATATTGAAGAGTATTAAATCCAGATAAAAATGTGTAATTATTTGAGTCTGTTTCTGTTAAAGCGTTATATCCTGATTTTGCCACCCTCAGCTTATGATTACTCAAAGTAATTGATTTGCCTGAACTACCAGAAAGAGGTGTTTCAAATATATAATATTTTATTTTGTAAGTGCCGCTTCCAATACATTGAAAATCAATTGTAGAACTATTTATAGTCGCAGAACCAAGTCCATAATTACCATCTTTACTAATATTATTAAGATTTGATAATCTACTAATTGATCCATCTGGGAATTCAACAAAGCCAGCAAAGGCGTGTGGGTTTGAAATTCCTGCATTGTGATTTATTGATTTCCACTCTGTTCCGGAAACGGAAACCGTGCTTGAACCTTCTTTTATTATCTTAAGAGTGTTTAAATTTGAATGAAAAATAAAATCATTGGGATCGTTGCTTGTTAGAGCGTTTGATCCCGAATTAGACATCTTAACTATCGCACCGTCTTCAGTAAAAGTAGTACTACCAGAGGTTACCTCATCATAAAAAATGTAATAAGTAAAAGGTTCACTTGATCCAGTAACATTGCCAAGTGTTAGGTCGCTAGAGTCCATATGAGCATAGTAGGCAATATCGAAAGAGTTATGATCTACTGCTCCATAGTCACTACCGCCAAACTGCCTAACATATGCTAAAAAAAAGGGTATATACTCAAGGTCGTGATTTATAGTCTCTGTTGTAGTAACGTTTACTCTGTCTCTTTCAAACTCCTTGATCAAAAGATTATCTTCATCAGCATAAAGAGAAAAATGATCTGGGTTTGTGTCAGTCAAAGCGTTGTATCCTGGTAAAGCTATGTTAATTTTTGCCATTAAATTGTTATAACTATTTGTGGATTAGCTGTTCCCCCATCATCTTCGTATAAAACTATTCTTGTATTCCCTCCATCAAGTTCAATGCGGGCATTGTCTCCGCTGTCTCCACCAAGCTGGGTAAGAACAGAAATGATACCAGCTGTTATTTTATCGGCAGATAGATCCTCGATCTTAGCGTCCGTAATAGCTGCATCAGCAATCCTAACAGTGTCTATAGGCACTCCGTTTAATATAGACTCAAGTTTGTTAACTCGATCGGTTAATCTATTTATGACTCTAATTAGGTTTTCTCTTTCAATTATGTTAAGACTCATATAGTAAATTTCCCTAGTATAAGTGTTAATTTTTCAGTGTTGT